>CAZJYF010000037.1:0-15260 GCA_964549665.1 uncultured Saprospiraceae bacterium | reverse complement strand
AATAAAAACTTGGGGTCGGATACGAGATCCCGCATTTCGATGAAATTGCGCAACGCCAGATCGGCAATGGCGTTGGCATCTTTGATGCGGGTAGCAGTAAATTCCGAAAGAATAGCTGTCCAATCATCCCCGTGTTGTTCCATCAACCCTTTCAGGATAGTGCAATCTTCAAAGCCGGCATTCATCCCCTGCCCGTAGAACGGAACGATAGCATGGGCCGCATCGCCAATCAACAAAACGCGGCGCTGATATTGCCATGGATTGCAGCGGATGGTGACCAAAGAAGAAGTAGGATTTAAATCAAAGTCTTCCAACAAAGTGGGCATAATGGAAAGCGCGTCGGGGAAATTTTTTTCGAAGAAGTGAAAAATTTGCTTCTGCGTTTGCAAATTCGAAAAAGAAGATTCTCCTTTAAAAGGAAGGAAAAGGGTACAGGTGAAACTACCGTCCTGATTGGGTAAAGCAATAAGCATGAATTGCTCGCGGGGCCAGATGTGGAGCGCATTTTTTTCCATCCGATGGCTGCCATCTTCACATGCCGGGATGCTTAATTCCTTGTAGCCATGTTCTAAATAGTGCTGCGAAAAATTGAACCGAGAAGTCTTTTGCAAACTGTTCCTGATGGCAGAAAAAGCGCCATCCGCCCCGAAAATAAGTTGCGATTGTAAGGAAGTTTGCTCCCCGGTTTTTGAATTTTCAAAAAGAAGAATATCATTTTTTAAATCAAGGCCGCAACACTGATGGTCAAAATGAAACCGGACATTTTCAGACCGGTCGGCGATGTTTATCAATTCTAAATTCAACCCCCCTCTCGACACCGAATAAATGGCTTGTCCCTTTTTGCCATAAGGCTGAAACGTCAAATCGCCTTCCACGCTGTGCATCATTCTTCCGAACATCGGGATGGCGTTGCTGCGCATTTCATCCTCAATACCTGCCAATTTCATAGCTTTCCAGCCCCGCTCACTCAGGGCCAAATTGATAGAACGCCCACCAACAAAGCCCACTTGCCTCAAGTCGCTTCGCTGTTCATAGACCTCCACTTGATAGCCCTTTTTAGCGAGAAAAACTGCCCACAAGGAACCAACCAACCCGGCCCCGATGATGCATGCCTTTTTTTCTTGCGCCATTTTAAAAATAGAAATTTAGGAGATAATTTATTGAAAATCAGAAAATAAATTGCAAAGCAATAAATTGGGCACTAAAACCAACCAGGAAGCCACCATACAAATCTTTGGGTTCGTGGGCTTTCAACAACAATCTCGCCGTACCGACCGAACCTGCCATTACGATGACAGCCATAAAAACACTATTCATACTCAACTGAAGGATACCCAACAGCGGCAACTCCACAGTGAAACTGTCGTAATTGAACAAAAGCATGATGATGGCAATCATTCCAGTCAACCCACCCATACCAACCGTATGCGCGCTAATTTTTGAAAAAATATTGATAAAAAATGCTAAAAATAAAGCGATAGTAGAACCCAAAACAAAACTCGTGAAAGCAAGCGGAATGCGGGAATTGTTTTTAAAATTAATAAAAATCCAAAGGTAAAATATTCCTGTGATGATGTAGGGGCCAATGCGTTCCTGATTGGATTTCAATTCCAAAGAATCCACCATTCCAAGAAACTTCATCATCAAGACGGAAAAGGCGGGAATCATAAAAGTAGAAAGAAAAACAAGCAAAATCAAAGTCGATTGTTCCCCGATTTGATTGACACCAAAGGAATACGGATTTATCAAAAGCAGCAAAACCAGCATGTAAGTCAGAATCAACAGGGGATGAAAAAGAATGGAAACCAACCTCGCCAAAGAACGCAGCATCACCTAAGTTTTAATGATTGAAATAAAATGCCTGCAAGATAATGGTTTTCTAAACAACGAGGGCTAGTTCGGGCGTTGGACTTTGAGCCTCGGGGGCCAATAATGGAAGATATCTACACTAAAGCCATCACCCCTCGGGTTCGGTAATGATTCGCACTTCTACCCGCCGGTTTTCTGCACGCAAAGCTTCCGTCGAATTGTCTGTGATGGGGCGATTCGCGCCAAAGCCTTTTGTAGTCATTCGATAGGCATCAATATTTTTGACCCTCAAATATTCTTTGATGGCTCTGGCTCGTTTCTCAGAAAGTTCCAGCAATTCGCTTGGCTTGCCTCGATTGTCTGTATGTCCTTCAATTAGCACGAATAAGTTTGGGTTTTCCGAAAGGATATCGACTAATTGGTCGAGTGCGTAAAATGATTTTTCCAAAATGATGGGTTTGGAGCGTACGAAGTAAATGGGTTCAAGGTGGATTTTTGCGTAATTTTCGATGGGGTCGATGAACAATTTAATTTCAATGCTTCTGGAATTGGACAAATCCCGCTTATAAGAAAGCCGAAGAGGGTGGCTGATAAAACCCGCCCGTTGGGCTTTTATTTTAAAGTTTTTGCCACTTAAAATATCAAGCTTAAAAGAGCCGTCAATAGAAAATTGAACGGACCTATAAAAATCGAGGTCGGAAGAACCTATTAGCACCTGGGCATCGATTGGCTGCCCTGTTTTTGTGTTTATTACCCTGCCTTTGATGGAAATATCCTTCCGCCGTTTAGGTTCTTTTATTTTAATGCGAAAGATATCACTAGAGCCATCTCGTTTGGAAGAAAAATACAGGTAGCCGGTGGCTTCATTGAAATAGGGCTGACTCTCATCCGAAGCAGAATTAATAGAATACCCCATCGGTCTGGGAGTGGACCAATTTGTCCAAGTATCATCTTTTCTTCTGGCAAAGTAAATGTCACTGCCGCCAAAACCCGGCCGGTTCGACGAAAAGAACAAAGTGTTTTGGTCTGCAGAAAGAAACGGGGTGGTTTCCCGAAACTGCGAATTTATGGCGGTTCCAAGATTTTGTGGCGTGCTCCACTCGTTATTGCCCACGCGGAAAGCGGCGTACAAATCATTTGCGCCAAAAGAATCCTCCCGGTCAATTGAAAGAATCAACACTTCCCCATCGCGGCTCATCGTCAAGTTCACCCCTTCACTTTCCGTATAATAATTCCTTATCATCAAAGGCTTCGGAAAAGACCAACTTCCGTCATTTTCTTTTTGGATAAGGGAAAACCCTTCACTCATGCCTCCCTCCTTTTTAAACTGATTGATGACAATAAATTCGTCAGGGTTGGGGGTTAGAGAGCAAATGCTGTTTGGAAGGGCATTGTTTAAGGGTGCACCAGGATGGCTGACCTCATCGAAAAGACCGTTATGACATTCGGCCACCCAAACATCCTGATTGAAATCCGAATGTGCCGGTTGAGAGATAGTCCGTTCCGCAATAGTCGAGTAAATATTCTTAAGGTAAATTTCGAACTGATTATTGGAAACCGAAGCGACATCAAAACCTTCTACAATCAATTGTTTGTTGAAGTCCGGCGATGCTACCCGGGTAAAATAGAGTGTCTTGCCGTCGCGGGTGAGAATGGGTGATATTTCATCGTAGGACGTATTGATGTTTTCACTCAGTTTTTCTAATAGGAAGTCCTGCCCCGTTGCAGCATGTAACCATCCTATTGCATTGCTAAAAAGCAAAAGATGTTTTAAAAACCTCATACCTTTTTTCTTTTCGAATTTGGTTTTGCAGAAATAACACGCACCGTCCAAATAGTCGCGAGGGCTAAAGTCAAAATGGCGTCCCAATCCTTTTAGGAAATAGCTCAAATTCAACTTTTGGAGAACTGCATGAACGCGGGAGATTTTTTCCGCAATTGTGGGGGTGAGCATCTTTTGCGGAAATGTATTTCTGGTCAATTTCTTTGTATGGAGGGAGGTCGATGGCCGATTGCATTTCAATGTAGGAGGGAATAGTCGTGAAACATCTCAAGTACTAGACCGCCATCGTAACACTACTCATAAGAAAAATCATGCCCATTTTTTCAGAAAAATTATTTGGTTTAGGGTTTCTGAAAAAAACCGCTCTCTTTTAGCTAATAACGATGGTTGAAATAACCGTTTTCAAGTGGGTCGATAATCACTTGCCAAAATTCACTTAGGGGCACTTTGTTTCTTGAAGTGCAAGAGGGATGGGAAGGGTGTATTTTCCTTAGGGAAAGGATGTCAAACACAAACAGCAATGAACGTATTAATTTTAAATAAAAACATGTTGGATCAATTAAAAGGTGAGAGAATACAATTGAAACAATTCAAGGGGCTTGGGGCCCATATTGTGGTGGGAAAAAGGGGAAAAACCCTTTGGAAGAAAACAGGCGATTATTTTTATTGACCTCCCTATTTCCAAAGGTTTCTATCAATTACGTTCCATTTTTCGGCAATAAATTCAATATTTGATTGGGGTAGATGCCATGGAACAAAAGAAAATTGAAACCAGAGCCTGTTTGATGAAAATCATTGAGACCAATCGGTAGGTTCTCTGTCCCATCTATGTTTCTCCAGTTCGGTCATCAGGCTGGCAGGAAGTGGGCCGGCATCGCTTGTTGCGATATTCGATTCCACATGGCGAAGTTTTCTCATACCCGGAATAATGGTGCAAATTGTAGGCTCTCCCAGAATAAAACGCAAGGACATTTCCGGCATCGTCATTCCCTCAGGCACCAGGGGTTTCAGTGCGTCGGCATGTTCTACGCTGGAATGTAGATTTTCAGGTACAAAATAGGTATTGCGCCAATCACCTTCTGGCCAGGTTGTTTCTTTCGTGAGAAGCCCGGTTAAAGTTCCCTCGTCAAAGGGCACCCTCGCAATAATTGCCACATCATGCGCCCGGCAGGCAGGCAATAATTCATCTTTGGGATTTTGGTCGAAGATGTTATAAATTACTTGAACAGAATCAATAAGTTCGCTTTTTACAGCTTTAAGTCCGTTCCAAGGTTCCCATCGGTTAACACTTATGCCAATGGCATGAAATAGACCCTGTGCTTTGAGGTCTATCATTTTATTCACCATTTGCTCATCCTCGAGCCATGTATCTTCCCAGGTGTGGAACTGCATAATATCAAAGGATTCAAGCCCGGCATTTATTAGGCTTTTCTCCACATAGCTTTCAATATGATCCGGTGGGAAGCAGTCGTCCACACTGAATTCGCGACGGCTAGGCCATTGGAAGTTTTTGGGAGGTATCTTTGTCGCCGTAAAGAGTTTTTGGGCGGGATTTGCCCTCACAAGATTACCAAGCAAACCCTCGCTTTTGCCCTCGCCATAGCCCCATGCGGTGTCAAAAAAATTGCAACCGAGGTCAACTGCCCGCTGCATGGAACGCATGGATTCCTCATTATCTGAGCCGGCCCAACCCGCCATTCCCCACATGCCATATCCGATTTCACTTACTTCCCAATTCGTCCGTCCAAATTTTCTGTATTTCATTTATATTTTATTTATCGCAAGATGTATGATTGCTCTTTGACAACTACTGAACTTGTCCTAATAATAATCTACCGGTGCAGACGTATAATTCAGGTTCAAATCATAAAATTGAATCTCATGCTTTATTTGGCCAAAGTCTCCTCGAACAAGTCGGTAAATTGAAACGCATTTCCGTCGAACAATCCTTTATCGCTCAATTTCAGGGAGGGAATCACCAATAAGGCCATAAAAGAGAGGGTCATAAAAGGGGCGGTAAGGGTAGAACCCAATTCATTTTTCACAAAAGCATCGATTTCCGAATAGCGATGTGCCACCTCAAAACCGTCTGCATGGGTCATAATGCCCGCGATGGGAAGGGGTAGCACCTTTTCCGTTGCCCCCGAAACGGCGGCTATGCCTCCGCTATTTTCAATGACCAAATTGACCACATGGCAAAGGGAAACATCGTCCGTACCGACGGCAATAATGTTGTGTGAATCATGCCCGACGCAGGAGGAAATGGCACCTTTTTGAAGATTGAAACCATTGATGAAGGCTACTGCCGGGGGGCTGTTGCCGTAGCGGTTGACCACTGCCATTTTTAAAATATCGCGTTCAATATCGGCTGTGGCGCGCCCGTTTTCAAAATGAACGGCGGCCGAAAAACTTTCGGTAACCAACTCTCCGTCAATAGCTTTGATGATCCGGATGCTGTCTCCTGTGGCGGCGAGGCCAAAATCTTCGGGCAATTTCAGGTCGGTCTTGAAATTATTAACAATTTCCGCCTCGACAGAAGCGATGAAGGTTTCTCCGTTTTCAGCAACTTTTTGCCCATCGATATAAGTCGCTTTGATTTTAAAGTTCTCCAGGTCTTCGGTGATGATAAAATCAGCCGGGTCACCCACCCGCAATTGCCCCACCTCCAAGCCATAATGTTCCACCGGATTGACGCAGGCGACTTTCAAAACATCAAATAAATCGCAACCTTTTTTTATCGCCCGACTCACCAATTGGTTGATATGCCCGGCAATCAAGTCGTCGGGATGTTTATCGTCCGAACAAAGCATGATGTGGTCGGGATATTTGGGCAACAATTCGATTAGCGCTTCAAAATTCTTGGCAGCACTCCCTTCGCGGATGAGGATTTTCATGCCGTATTTCAATTTTTCCAATGCTTCGTCGTAGGTGAAGCACTCGTGGTCAGTACTGATTCCAGCTTCGATATACTTCTTTGCGTCGGCACCTCTCATGCCCGGTGCATGGCCGTCAATTGGCTTTCCGAGTTGTTTTGCCACAACCAACTTGGCAAGCACCGTAGGGTCTTCAAAAATGACCCCAGGGTAGTTCATCATCTCGGCCAGATAGCGAACTTCGGGCAGCCGCAAAAGGGTTTCCACGCCCTCCACGCCAATTTCCGCACCCGCGGTTTCAAAGTTTGTTGCAGGGACACAGGAGGGCGCACCAAAGTTGAATTTGAACGGCACCTTCCTTCCATTTTCAATCATGTATCGAACGCCCTCGATGCCCAAAACATTGGCAATTTCGTGCGGGTCGGAAACGGTGGCTACCGTGCCGTGAACCACTGCGAGGCGGGCAAATTCGGATGGGACGAGCATTGAACTTTCGATATGCACATGGGCATCCACAAAACCCGGCAAAATATAGTCGGCACTGCTGCCATCCAACTTTTCAATGCTTTTTATTTTTCCCTTTTCCACTTCTATTTCGGCGAAAAAAACTTCTCGCTTGAAGATATCGATGAGGTTGCCTTGAATTTTCATTTGAATTTTTTTAGCTTTTCGTACTAGTTAATACGCTTCCAAAATTTTCCAGACCAGGGAGGATTCATACCCTTTTCCGATGGCAAATTTTGCCAACTTGGCTTTTCTTTTGAAGCTGTCGGCTTCTTTTATTTTTAATAAAATTGCTTTCTTTTCGATGACTGCCTTCAGAGTTCGGAGGTAAGTTTCTTCGTCAATCTCCTGCATTGCTTTAGTGATGCAATATTCCGAAATGTCCCGCCGCTTCAATTCCAATTGAATCCGATTTCGCCCCCACTGCCGGATTCTGAATTTGCCCCGGGCAAATGATTTTGCAAAGCGTTCCTCGTTAAGGTAGTTATCGCTGATAAGACTTGCCATAATTTCTTCCAAATCGTCTCCATAAATGCCGAGTTTCAACAATTTGCTTCGAACTTCTTTGTGGCAGCGGTCCTGATAGGCGCAATAGCGCTGCAATTTGGAAAGACATTCTGCTTTGCTGAGGTATTTTTTTGGATTTTTGACCGCCAATTTCTCTTTTTTTAGGAATCTGATGCTTTATCTCACAAAGCATTTTACTTCCGTAAAACGCTTCAAAGTTATGACACGCCAAGCATTTAGAACCTTCATCACTTCCTGTTTTTTTAAAGCCGCAATGGCAACCACATAAGATTCCCGCTCAAAATTTTCAACAAAATCTTCATCAAAATATTCGGGCAGCTTTTTATTCATCCGATGGACGAATATCCGGTTGGCTTTGGACCAATTGTCAAAACCCAAATCGGCTTTAAGGCAAAGTTTATCGAGTACATTGACCTCCTCCGGGCAGGAAGTTTGGAGTAGTGTCACAAAGGTTCGGTGTGGCGAAAATTTCAACAACTGTAGCTCATCGTAAACCGGAAGTTTTTTATTTTTCTCAATTCGATAGCCCTTGGGGTGGCTGTCAACCAGGATAATGTCTTTGAAGCGCCTGTCGGAAGAGGGCTGTGGAATGCTCTCAATCATTGCCCTGGCCGGGTCAATGCGAGTTGCCCAAATGATTTCCGGGTTTGTAGAAGGATTGATGCGGACAGGAATCAGTCCTAGGTTCATTCGAATAGCTTGGTCGCGTTTTTCAAATTGAAAGCCCAGCCTGTTCCAGGCAATGCGAGCGAGTTCCCATTTTTGCAATGCAGTGGCGGCAATGCCTAAATTTTGCCAGGCAGCCTCGTCGAAGGGATTGTTTTCTACTGCTTTCTGGCTATAATGCATGGAGGTTCTCCACTCATTTCGATATTTATAAAATAGACTCAAAAAGGAAAATGGTGCAGACCAGTTGGGTTCCAATCGAATGATTCGTTTACAAACTTTTACTGCATTGTAAACATCCCCCCTGAAATCGTATTTGAGCGCTTCCAGATAAAGTTGCTCCACTTCGTTCCTTTGCTGTTCCTGATGACCCATCACGCCTAAATTGAGTTCTTTTTAAAATTTTGAAATGGTAAATTTACAAATTGAAACCAACTTTTAAATCAGGTTTCATAGAGCAACTATTTTTAAAACCTCCTCCGAAAGGAAGGGATTGGAGGCAATTAATTCCCTGCCAAAAAGGTAGTTGCCTCCTCCATTAAAATCAAAAACCCTGCCTCCGGCTTCCTGCACGATTAAGGCACCCGCAGCCACATCCCAGGCATTCAAGCCATATTCAAAAAAGGTATCAAAGCGCCCACAGGCAACATACGCTAAATCTACGGCAGCAGCTCCCATCCGACGGATGCCTCTCGTATTCAGCATAAAATATTCCAAAACCTTTAGATAAGGCGCTAACTTATCAAAATCGTAGTATGGGAAGCCGGTGGCAATAAGAGAATTTTTTAGAAGACGCGTTGGGGAAACCTGAATTTTTTCTCCATTCAGAAATGCCCCTCCCTCGCGCCAGGCATAAAAACACTCTTTTCGATTCACTTCTTGTACCACGCCCAAAATAGTCGTTTCCCGGTGGCGAAGAGCGACGCTGACGGCAAAACAAGGCACTTGGTGCAAAAAATTAGTCGTGCCATCAAGCGGATCAATAATCCACTGATATTCACCACTTTGCGAGCTAACAGTTTCTTCTTCCGTAAGGAAAACAGCACCGGGAATTAATTTGCCCAATCCTTCCACCAAGCGTTCTTCGGCTGTTTTGTCAACGTAGCTTACCAGACTGTTTAGGGCTTTCACTTCGATGTCACTTTGCCGGACCTTGCCCAATTCATTAGCGATAAATTCTGCTGTTTCACCAACCATTTTGCGCGTGTCGCAGCAAAATTGCTCCAAATCTTTTTGCTCCATTTTTCAATTTAAAGACTTAAAAAAAAGATAAAAGATTTAAACCTCCGGAAATTCAAGTTGGTGAATATTTTTAGAACCAACCTTCAAATTACCAAATCTTTAAACTGGTGCTTGGAAAATGACCCACTATTTACATTTGGTAGGCGTCTTAGGTCTATTGTCTTTAATCTATAAATCTTAAAGTAGAATTAATCATCCGTCACCAATTGATAGATGCCCCTCAAATTTCTACCCAAGCCATCGTAATCTAAGCCGTAACCAATAACGAATTTATTGGGAATTTCAAATCCTTGATAGTCAATATGGATGGGATATTCAAGGGCTTCAGGTTTGACCAGGAAAATGGCAAGGGCAACGGAAGCAGGCTGCAATTTTATTAGTTCCGGCAGAAAGTAGTGCAGGGTTTTCCCCGAATCGAGGATGTCTTCAACGATAATGATGTCTCTGCCATTCACGTCGATATCCAAACCAATCAAAGTTTCCACTTCGCCTGAAGATTGCAATCCCCGATAGGAAGAAAGTTTGATGAAAGAAATCTCGCAGTCAATTTCACTTGCCCGAATCAAATCGGCTGCAAAGACGAACGCACCGTTCAACACGCCCAGCAAAAGAGGCTTTTTACCTTTGTAATCGGCTTCGATTGCTTTGCCTAGTTCTCGTACCCGCTTTTCGATTTGCGCTTCGGATATGAATAATTCAAATGGCAAATCATGCGCCTTAACCAGGTCATCCATGGTGGGTTGTTTCATGAAAAATATTTTTCAATTATAAAATTAGAACAAAATTGACCGATTCCGAAATGATTTAATTGTTCTCCAAACCCTAATCCAAACCATACTTGTCAATCATATAAACAAGGCTAGCAATAGAAGCTACACCGAGTTCCAGCTCCCGTTTATTGACTGCATCCAAGGTGTCCGTCCGCGTGTGGTGATAATCAAAATAGCGCTGTGAATCGGGTCGAAAACCAAAGAGCAACCCTTTTTGGCTTTTCAGACGGCCAACATCTGCCCCTGAACCGCCCTTACTGAAACTTAGTCCGTAAGTTTCAAAAAGGGATTTCCATCCGATAACTTTTTCGTATTTTTTATCAAAACCATCGGCATCCCCGTCTATGCTGAAGCCACGAGGGGTAAAGCCTCCACTATCGGATTCAATGGCAGCCAAGTGATATTCTCTTTTTTCATCTGACGCTTTTTGATAGGCTTTGGAACCCGCACCGCCGTTCTCTTCATTCATGAAAAGGACGCATCGAATCGTACGCTTTGGCTTATAGTTCAGCCGCTTAAGAATTTGTAAAACATCCATTGAATGTACGCAACCCGCGCCATCATCCTGCGCTCCTCTGCCTACATCCCATGAATCCAAATGCCCTCCGACGAGGATGATTTCATCGGGCTTTTCACTTCCTTTTATCTCTCCAATTACATTGTAAGAACGCTTTTTGGGCAACATTTTGCAGGTAGTTCGCATATAAACATTCACCTTCCCTTTTTTCAAAATCCGGCTCAATACTTCCGAATCATTCGTGCTGATAGCCACTGCCGGGATAGGCGGGATGTCCTCTTTATAAACCAAAGTACCCGTATGCGGAATATCATCCAGCCTCGTGGTCATGGAACGTACCAAGACACCCACAGCCCCATATTCGGAAGCCTTGCTTGGTCCCCAAACCCGCTGGTCAACAGCCCCGCCGTAGGCTCTAAAGGTTTGCAGTTTTGTCGGGTCGAGCGGGCGGTTGAAGAAAACAATTTTGCCTTCAATACTAGCTTTACCAAGTGAGTCGATTTCTTGGAGGCTTTTTACTTCAATCACCTCAGCGCTGATGCCTCCCTCGCCGGTTCCCACGGAATTGCCAAGGGCGAGAGAATTGAGATCCAGAGAACCCATCGGTGAGTCGGAAATTCGGACGATTTCCTTTTCGCCCCGCACCCAATGTGGAACCAAACAGGGCTGCAGCCAAACGCTATCCAACCCTAAGGTATCCAAAATTTCCTCCGTATAGTCAATGGCAGCCGCCGCCTGTGCGGAACCGGCAAGGCGGTTCCCTATTTTTTCGGTCAAATGCGTCAACCAGTAATAACATCGCCCCTCCGTCAAAGCTTTGTTGTAAATTTCTCGGATAAAGGAGACATCTTCTTTCCCAACTCCACTCTGAGCAAAGGCACTAAAAGTTAGGATTACACTAAGAATACCGCTGGTAATTAATTTTTTATTCATAAAAGCAAATTTGAGGATTTTTTAAAAAGAGTATACTAATTTTGAAAAAATAAAAAAAATAACCGAAATCATGTTAAAAAAATCAATTTCGTAGCACTGGAATTATATCCTGCAAAAATTCAGTTTTCAGAATATCATTTCAACCAATATTCTAATTCCTGCAATCCTTTTTAAATTGTCGGACGGTTTTCAGTTAAAAGTACTTTTCAAACTATAAAAATTTAATTTATAGTTGGCATTATTCAAAAAAATGTTCTAATTTAGCGTCACGAAAGTAATGGTATTTTTTACACAAAGCATGAAGAACTAATCCTAAAGAATTAAAAAATAAATAATTTGGTTTTATTTGGTTAGGGCTGAGGTAGTGCTGTGGTGGCGCTACCTCTTTTTTTTTCAATCCCGATTCCACCTCCAATGGGTCTTCTCCTCAAATTCTTTTCTAAAGCTGCAAATTACCCATTCAATCTGAAAATTTAAGCTACTTTCCCGGACGTTTTAATTCTTCTTTTTTTAACATCGGTATTAATCCTTGATTATCAAAAGATTATCAAAAAATGTAAGTCTCCTACTTTTAACAGGAAATGAATTTTATGATAAGTCCAACTAAGATGGGGATGGTTGGACGTTCCACGACGACCGATATTGCCGTCATTCGAAAAAAGCTTCAAACGCATGACACTTCTTAGCCTCACCAACAGCTACCTCGCTCACCTAGCAAAAAGTTGGACATGAAGATATAGTTTCTTTATAGGAAAAAAGGAGAAATAATTTCAATGGAAAACAATTCAATCAGCATGCAATAGAGAATATCGGTCAGTCGTCATCCCTTAAAAAAACTGATCCCCGAAAAAGTAGAAATTTTCAAAAGCTAGCTGCTTTTGCCGGCAATTCCAGTCAAAATCTTTTTCATCCCCCTCCGAAATAAAAACTGTTGTTATTTGTGCTGCGGTATTCCAATACCGCTACTTTCAGTAAATTGATTATCCATCACGAAGTGTTAATGAACTCAATGGGAATCATTTTTTGATTCAAACGAGTCCCACAACAAAACCGGAAAACAATGAATCTCAAATTGACTCTTTTATTTACAGCTGGTCTGCTTTTGATCGTTCAGACTATTTTCAGTCAAGCAGGAAATGACCACCTGAAAGAATTACAGAAACTGACCAAAAAAAAAGCGAAAGAGGGTTGGACGATAGGTGGCGGACTGGGGTTCGATTTTGCACAATTGAATCTCATAAACCCCAAGGTAGGTGGTGGAACCAACCGCATCGGGTTTGGAGGGCTAAACAACATTTTTGCCAATTACAAAATGGGAAAATTGAACTGGGAGAATGACGGAACCTTGCAATTGTCTGTTCAGCGGTTGGGAAGAAAAG
This sequence comes from uncultured Saprospiraceae bacterium, assembly GCA_964549665.1. Classification (GTDB taxonomy): domain Bacteria; phylum Bacteroidota; class Bacteroidia; order Chitinophagales; family Saprospiraceae; genus CAZJYF01. The sequence goes on along the minus strand of CAZJYF010000037.1, from coordinate 2,256 downwards.
ACCAACCTTTTCAAAAAAACCTGGATTTGTTGCGGCTAAATTCAAGGCTGGGTTTTCAGACGAATCACGAAAAAATTTCCGTTGCCGCGGATTTAAATTTGGAGACCCTGTTACTCAAATCCTACGAGGGCAATTTGCTGAGAAACCCCGACACGCTGAATTTAATCGCCAGGTTTTTTTCGCCTGCCCGGATTTCTTTTTCGCCGGGTCTGGAATTTAAACCGGACAAAAACTGGACGATATTTGCTTCACCAATAGCGTTGCGAATAATTTACGTTGCCGACGATAATATCGCAGCCCTCAATCTGCACGGAAACGAGCCCGGAAAAAATTCTTTTGTGCAAATTGGCTCTAATGTAAAAACTCGTTTCAAGAAGAAGTACCTGCACGATAAAATGCTAATAACCAGTTCATTAAATCTTTACTATAATTTAAAAAGCAAAAAAGTAGAGCCAGACACCCGTGCTAGCCCAAAAAATTTAGACGTGCTGTGGCAAAATGATTTTGGTTGGCAAATCGTCAAAAATTTTACCATCAATCTCACCACTGAATTATTTTGGGATGCTGATGTTTTGGTACAAATTGATAAAAACGACGATGGCGTTTATGAAAGTCAGGGAAATAAAGTGAGTTTTACAGAAGCTCTTTTTTTGAAATACAACGTCATTTTTTAGCGCCTTCAATTCAACCATTTGCTAATGGTTTTCATTGAAAAAAAGGCTTTTTTGACACAAGCAGTAAACCAATCGCACCTGTTACCTAATCCAGGCACGGGTTTTTAAATTTCAACGTCTTCCTTAATTTCCTTCAAATTGACGAACTTGTGCCAAGTTCAAAAACAAAAACAAACGACCCAATATGCCCGAAAAAAAACTTTTTCTTCTCGATGGTCATGCCTTAGCTTACAGAGCACATTATGCTTTCATCAACCGGCCTTTGATTAACTCCAAAGGTGTCAACACTTCCGCCATTACAGGCTTTGTGCGGTCGCTTTTGGATTTGTTAAAAAACCAACGACCCTCCCATATTGCGGTAGCCTTTGACCTCCCTTCGCCAACCTTCCGGCACGAGATGTTCCCAGCGTACAAAGCAAACCGCGATGCCCAACCCGAAGATATCAGCATTGCCCTGCCCTACATCGAGGAAATTGTCAAAGGCTTCAAAATTCCGGTGGTGACGGCGGAAGGATTCGAGGCGGATGACGTAATCGGCACCTTGGCAAAACAGGCGGAAAAGGAAGGTTTTAAGGTTTTTATGGTGACACCCGACAAAGATTACGCGCAGTTGGTGTCTGAAAATATTTTTCTTTACAAACCCGCGCGCTTCGGAAATGGCGTGGAGGTGATGGGCCTGCCGGAGGTGTTGGGGAAATGGCAAATCAAACGGGTTGACCAAGTAATCGACGTTCTCGGGCTGCAAGGAGACAGCGTGGATAACATTCCCGGCATCCCGGGCATCGGCGCCAAAACGGCAGTGAAATTATTGGAACAATACGATTCGGTGGAAGGTCTTATCGAGCATGCAGCCGAATTGAAAGGCAAGCAAAAAGAACGGGTTGTCGAATTCGCTGAGCAGGGGATATTGTCGAAAAAACTAGCGACCATAGATGTTAATGTTCCAATTCAGTTCGATGCTAAGGCGTATGAATTGGAAGATATTGATAAAAACAAGCTGACAGAAGTTTTTAAAGAACTGGAATTCAGAACATTGGCAAAGCAAGTCCTCGGCGAAGCACAGGTGTCCCATCCCGGCAGGCAGGGAACTTTATTTGACGATGTGGCAACTGAGTCTGCAAGCACCAAAGCGTCGGGTGCCCCCCCCGCCCACTCTGTGGCTGAAAAAAATATTTCCAACACGCCCCACGAGTATCATTTGGTCGATACCAAAGAAAAGCGGGCTGCTTTGGTCGAATTGCTTTCCAAGCAAAGCAGTTTTTGTTTTGACACCGAAACGACGAGTGTGGATGCGAATCAGGCAGAATTGGTTGGTTTGTCTTTTGCCGTCAAGCCCCACCAAGCATGGTATGTGCCCGTTCCTGCTGAAACGGCGGAAGCGAGAAGCATCGCACAGGAATTTAAAAAACCACTGGAAAATGAATCCATTGAAAAAGTAGCTCAGAATATAAAGTACGATGCCATCGTGTTGAAATGGTACGGTCTTGATGTCAAAGGCTACTATTTTGACACCATGATTGCGCATTATTTATTGGAACCCGGCTTGCGGCACAACATGGACTTTCTTTCGGAAACCTATCTC
>CAZJYF010000036.1:0-15381 GCA_964549665.1 uncultured Saprospiraceae bacterium | reverse complement strand
CGGTAATCACGCGCAGGATTTTACCCGACACATCCAGTACTCGCAAGGACGCTTCATTGGCATCCGGCAGTTGGAATCGTATCGTCGTCTCGTCCCGGAAGGGGTTGGGTTGGTTTTGGAATAATTCAAAACCGACGCTATCTTCTGTCCGGTCTTCAAACTTGAGCGCTACCTCTAACATTTCAATGTCCGCATTGCCCGAACCGGCATCGCCGGCATAAGCCTCTGCTTTCGTGTAACGGGAACTGATACCAAGCAAGTCTTTAATACTCGCATTGGCATTCGCCCGGAAGTTCAAACTAAAAAGTGTCGCGTTGTCTTGGAGATGATTGTTTCCTGTTTGACCCTGTAAAGCATTGTTCCAACTGGTGGTAATGATCCCATCGTCCAGCATAGAAAAGCCAAAGTTTGCCTCTGTAAGATTCGTTAATTCGCCCGAAATAATGTTAAGAAATTCAAGAATGTTTTGGTTAAAATGGAGGGTAAACTGATACCCCAAAATATTGACAAAGTCTTTGGCTTTGAAGGCCACGCTGTACGTTTGGCCCGCTTCCAGCATTTTATTTTCGACCATAAAGGTCAATTCTTTCTGCGTGGTTGAGGAAGCACTTCGGTCATCACTCCCAAGCAAGTTGGAAGGAATGGCTGATCCATTCACGTCGCCTATTTTTATCCCTACAAAATTGGCACTCAGATTATCAGCACTCAAATTATTGACATTGAGAACCTCTGGGAAAGGTGGTTGGAACGGATTTTCAAGGTCTGGAAACTGGTACGATTTATCAACAAACCGCCAGGAAGTGTTATTCGGAAAAGTGGTATTGATTTGCAAAATCATCTTCCGTAGTTCCACCACGTCCAGTGTGGTGATGGTTCCTGAATTGTTCACGTCAGCGGCTATCAGCTTGAAAGGCGTATCCAAGTTTTGGACGTTCAGGATATGCCTGGTAATCAAAACCAGGTCGAAAGTGGTGACGCCGTTCAAAGGGAAGTCATCGTTTCCTGGCGTAAAGGTATAGTCGTAGCCGACCTGCAACGCATTGAAAATGTAATTCCCGGTTCCATTCGTCAAAACCGGCGCGGTAGCGGGCCCATTGCCACTAATATCCACCGTCACATCTTGCACACCTGAACCTCCCTCAGTTTGAACTGCCCCGGCGACACTCACCAAATTTTCACCAAATTGGCAAACGCCCATGTTGTCCTGAATGATGACGTAGGTTTCACAAAAGTCGCTATTACCTGTCTCATCCATGACGGTCAATTTGACAATATTAGTGCCTAGGTTGTTGCAATGGAAGGTAGTAGGTTCTATGAACAATTGCAAATTTGCCGGGTCGGTGCAATTGTCGAAACTTCCATTATTGAACATCTGAGGGTCCAGTTGGACAATTCCACCGTCACCGGTTGGGTCCAGGTCGGGCATCAGGTCCACGGTAAGCCCGTTGACACAGACGGGAGTTGGTTTTTTGCCATCTACCACGTTTATGATAAAAGAACACTCGGATTCATTTCCGCAAAGGTCTTCCACTGTCACCGTTACCGTATGTTTACCCATGGGGTAAATGCCACTCAAATTCAAATTGGAACCCACCAAGTCTGTACTGCCGTCACTAAATAAATCGACTGTTGTGGAAACATTGAATTCACTGCTACAATCATCCGCCAAAACCGGGGGCAGTTGAACCAAAGTGGGACCACAATCGAGTTCTGTACTATTAACGGTAATATCGGGAGGGCAGGTAAGTACCGGTGGGTCCAAATCCTGCACTTTCAAAATCTGCACGTGTTGCCAATATCCATTGGGAGTCAGGTCGTTGGGATCAAATTGGCACCAGTCGATGACAATCCAGGTCCTTAGGATTTTGAAACAAGCTGGTAGATTCACCGGCAACAATTGGTCTTCATGCGTCACTGCCACCAAATCGCAGGCATCGTTCGTCACGAGGGGTTCGTCGAAACCCGAAGGCAAATCTTGCGGTTCCAATAAAGGGTCGCAAACATAGGTGTCAAAATCAGAAGGCCAGAGGATGTCGTGAACATCAAATGGATTGAAATTTTGGACAAAAATAGTTTGCTGGCAAGATGCTGTTCTTCCAGCCACATCCGTTGCCGTGTAGGTTCGAACAATCGTGCCCACCCCGCATGAATTGATGAAATTGGCCTCATTAACTGTGTACGTCACCCCGGGACAATTGTCCGTGAGGATGGGGTCGGCAGGAGATGGAATCGGGTCTCCGCAGGCAATCGTCTTATTCGGAGGGCAGAGGATTACCGGGTCGATTTTATCTTGAACCGTCACCGTTACCATACAATCATTGTAATTTCCCGCGTCGTCAAAAACCCTAAAAACAACCATTATTGGTTCGCCGAGGTCACAACAATCAAAACTCACGAAATCGTCAAAAACAGAACCTGCCGGTTGGCAGGAGGTCGGCATTCTTCGCACCTTGAAGTCCGCTATTCCACAGTTGTCATTACTGCCACTGTCGAACGAAGCAGCAGAGGCTATTGCCGTGCCGTCGATGGTCAAAGAGACGGTGGTGAATTCATCACAAACCGTAACTGGCGGCGTGTCGTCTTGAACCACGAGATTAACCGTACAAGTCGAAATATTTCCGCAGGCATCGGTCGCCACATAGGTAATCGAATGGGTTCCAACGGGCACGTCAAGCAGCAAACCGCCATTGCCATTAATTTGCCCCATTGGGGTCAGTACTTTTACGTCCACCGAGGAACAATCGTCGGTAACCGTAGCAGGCGGCAGCACCAAGGAAGTGGAACAACTACTCGAAACGCTTCCCTCCACGATGGTCGGGGGGCAAGTCAAATTGGGAGGGGTGGTATCTTCCACTTTAATGACCTGGATGCAGGAAAATGGGTTGACAGAAGTTCCGGCCGGCAAACACCAATCGAAAATCGTCCAAGTTCTCAATATTTTCAATCCACCTCCGCAAATGTCAAATACCTCGTCGTTGAAAGAAGCAGCCAACTGACAGGAGTTGTTCGCCCCGGGAACGACATCAAATAATTGACCGCCCAGGTCAATTTGGGGAAAACCGGTTGAAGTGGGGTCGGTGCTAGGCATCGATGCAGCATTGCATTCAAATGTGATATTTGAGGGACATGTCGGCGTGGAAGCAGGGTCTGCCAACGTAATTCTCTTGACCGTGATCACCTGAACGCAAGAACTCGAATGCCCAAAAATATCCGTTGCTGTCCACGTGCGGTTTATGACCAAGCTGAAGGTGTCGGCACAAGTTCCGTCGGTATAAGCATCTACATAAGCCAAGGTAGGATTGGGGGAACAATCCGCGATGGCAGGGGTGGGGGCATCGCCTCCAAACATAGTGGGGTCTGTGTTTTGGATGCAATAAACAGAAACAGAATCGCAACCGGAAATATCCGGTGGCAACTTGTCTTCGACATCCAAGGTACCCCAGCAGGAGTTCCCGGAACCACCTACTTGAGCGACCCTGAAAACAAAGGTCTGCCCAATATGGCTGCTGTTCAGGTTCGGACTACCGGGAATCACGTTTCCCAGCATGTCCATGATCGTTACTACAAAGGGACCGGAGCAACTGCTGGTGTCCTGAAGCACGTTCTCAGGCTGGACGACAAATTCACAACCGAAGGCAGGTCCTGGCAATGATACGTTTACATTGTCATTGCAGACAAGTGCACACTGGGCCTTGGTCGTGGTACTCCAGCCAATTAGCAATAGCAGGAATAACCCTAACCGCACCATTGTCCATAGGCACTCGGAGAGAAACCATTCTACCTCCCCTTTCATCCGGCTGCTATTTTCTTTCGCCAAATTCCCTCTTTTGGCAGAATCGCAAATAGTAAACTCTTTTTTTCTCATGGGAATCAATTTAATTTTTAAATAAGTTTCTTAAAGTGCGTAAGATTTTGGTTGGAATTGTTTCTCAAGGGTTTGGCTTTCCGCAAAGATTGACCGGCTGAAGGCTGTACCAACAGGTAGGACAACTCCGCGAAGGCGGCACCCCGTCTTTTTACGAGTGCATCAATACACCCGGTTATCTTGTGTAAGTGAAGATTAAGGAACGAGCATTAAATAGATTTGCCTTTTTCAGGCTTTCTAATTTTGTCATCGCTCTTCAGACACAAAGAATCAGAAAGACCAGAGGCGCGATTTCCAAAAAAGGAAGCGCTTCCGTCTGCGATAAATAGGTGTCATTCAAGCCCGGTTCTTTGATTCATCTGTGTGTGCAAATAGTGTCTGAGAATTGGTTGGTTATAGAATGGCAGATTCAGAACCAGGTCATTATAAAAAAAGGTTAAACAAGCTTGTGAAAAGAGGTGGTCCCGGTACGGTTCGAAGTAGCCTCCCGAAAACTTTTTCCGGATAAACTCCTTTGAACCGCCCCGGCGACCGACCTATTCCAAAAACCTATTGTTGTTGCTAGTCTTTTGATGCTTAAAGTAGCTTGAGAAACTGTCTCTGTACGTTAAATCTTATCTTTTCAATACAATCATCTTTCTTGTTTGACTTCGGAAAAGAGGGGTTTCCAATTCATACAATAAAATACCTGAGTGCATAATTTTTCCACCCAAATCTATTTCCAATGCATGCGTTCCACGGGTGTAATCCCCCTCCAGCCGATATACTTCTTTTCCATAAAGGTCAAAAATGCGGAGCGTGGCTGAAGTTGCTTCGGGCAAATAAAAACTAAGCGCGGTCGTTTCAGAAAAAGGATTTGGCCGGTTTTGATACAACTCAACTCGCAGTGTCTGTGCGGTTTCAAATTCGAGGGCTACATTCATTAATTCAACATCGGTCAAATCGGAGCGGAAGTTGCCGGAATAGGCTTCGGCAGGTGTATAGTGCCTGCTGATGCTCAAAAAGCGGCTCAAAGGACCGTCCGATTTTGCCTTGAATTTCAGTGAAAACAAGGGTTCATCATCTTCTAAATCCTGTTCAAAAACATTCTCCCAACTCGTTGTGAGTATGCCTTCCTCTAAGAGGGAAAATCCAAAATTCTGTTGCTCCAGGGCGTCTAATTTTCCTGTTTCCATTTCTGTAAATTCCAGTGCCCCCGGGTCAAATTGCAGGGCAAATTGATAACCCAGTATATTGTAAAAATCCACTGCTTTGAATGGGATGACATATTCCATCCCAGCCTCTAATTCGATGTCTTCCAGTTTAAAAACCAATGGTTTACGAGTACTTCTATCATCGCTGGCCTCCCCATTAAAACCGGTTGTTTGCGCGTTGCCATTTACATCGCCTATTTTGATGCCCACGAAATCCTGATCCCATTGATTGATTCCCAGATTTTCTATCGTGATACTTTCCGGAAAAGGTTCTGCCAAAGGATTTGAAGGGTCGGCAAATACATAAGCTGCATCCACAAACCGCCAGGAGGAGTTCTTCACGAAATCTAAGTTGACGTTCAGGATGAGTTTTTGCAATTCCACCAAATCGAGGGTTGTCACCGATCCTGAATCATTGATGTCGGCTGCGATAATCTTGTAGGGAGTATCAAAAGGAGTAATACCCAGAATGTGCCTTCTAATGAGCACCAGGTCAAAGGTCGTTACGCCATTCAAAGGGTCTGTATCGTAAGTCGGAGTAAGAGTGTAGGTGTTTCCCATCGGCAAAGCCTGAAAATCAAAAGTGCCGTCAACGTCAGTGTGTTGAGCAATGGAAATGCCACCACTCAAACCGACCAACATCTGACTCAGGGGCTCATTATTTTCCGCCCTCAGTTTGCCTGCGATAGTAGCTATTGGTGCATTTTGACAAACATCCAAATTGTCCTGAACGACCACCGTAGTTTGGCAAAAAGCGCTATTCCCGTTGGCATCCGTCACCGTCATGGTAACAGTTTGAGTTCCCAGATTTTGACAGGAAAAAGTATTGGGACTGACCTGAAAAATCAAGTCTTCATATGCAGTACAATTATCCGAGCTGCCATTTTCAATCATCGAAGGAGTAACCGTCACCATGCCATTATCCTGAATGCTGACAGACACGCCGTTGTTGCAAACGGGCGCAGGTGCTTGCTCATCCACTACCGTCACCTGCATGCTGCATTCAGCGGTATTACCACATCCGTCCGTGGCAGAAAAAGTCACGGTATGTGTCCCAATTGGATAGATGCCACTAGCGTTGGCATCGGTCATATCGGCGAATGGGGAATTATTCGAAATTACCACTTCTTCACTACAATCTGTGGCAATAGCGTCTTCCATGCTTACGAAAGTGGCACACGCCAACCCGTTTTGAATTGCTACCGTCAAATCAGGCGGGCAACTAAGTAGAGGGGCATCATTATCAAGCACTTCGATGATTTGGGTATGCTCCCAAAAACCAATATTGTTCGGGTCATTGGGCTGATAAACACACCAATCAATCACGGCCCAATTTCGAACGAGTTGATAACAACTCGGAAAGGCGGTATAGAAAATAAAATCTGTATTGGTAATGCCTAGATTTTCACAATCGTTGCCACTGAGGATAGGTTCACCTATAGCGGAGGGGTCCGTGTCGAAGCCGCATTCAAAGGTCACAATGTCGTCGGGGAAACTGACTGACAAAGGGGTTTTATCCGAAACATTAATTGTCAGGGTACAATTTGCCGAATTTCCGCTTGGGTCCCGTGCTGTCCAGGTCCTCGTAATCGTACCAATACCGCAAGTATTCAAATTCAGTTGATCCGTATAACTTATATCGCTCACAGTGCAATTATCCGTAGCAAAAGGTTGACCCGTCAACCCTAGATTGGAAAAATCGGCTCCGCAGTCCAAACTACTTGTCGGAGGGCACAATATCTCCGGCGGAATGGCATCCTCCACAATCACATTGCTCACGCATTGGCTGACAAGCCCGTTGGCATCATGTACTTTTAAAGTCACCTGAACGGGGTTGTTAAGGTCGTTGCAATCGAAATTTACAAATTCATCAAATAATCCATCTCGACTGACTTCCAGAAAGTCGATTCCGCAATTGTCGTGGCTGCCATTGTCAAAAGATTCGGCAAAAACCAAAGCCGTACCATCTTCTTGCAATGGAACGGTAACACTTGATTGACAAATCGGTGTCGGCGGATCATCATCTTCCACCCGCACCATAATCGTGCAGGACGATTGGTTTCCACAGCCGTCTTCTGCCAGGTAATTAACCGAATATTCCCCCACAGGAACATTGTTATATGGCCCCTGTCCGGAGCCGAATTCCCAACTTGGGGTGACGGTCACTGCCGAACAAGCATCCGTGGCTGTGGCAGTAGGTAGCCAAACCTGCGCTGTGCAGGAAGTCGAAAAAGAATTAAAAACGACATCATCGGGACAAAGGATTTGCGGCGGCTGGGTGTCATTCACCCGGATAATTTGCACAAAAATCCGGGAATCTTCCGTACAAATATCAAAAACGATCCAAGTACGGATTATTTTCACTGCACCACCGCAAACCGAAATAATTTGGTCATTGAATGAACTTACAAGTTCACAATCACCAGAATTGTCCAAAGGATTATTGTTAATAGTAGGTTGTCCGGTTACATTCAGGTCGTTGGGATTTCCTGTCCCGCATTCCAGCGGAGGGCTTTCAAAACCATCCAGATTCAGGGGGAATTCGACCATATCCAAGGTGACTCTAAGGAGCCAAACATTTTGCGTGCAGGTGTCGCTATTGCCACTCTCGTCGGTGGCAATCCAAGTTCTTTCAATCAAGGCTGTCACCACTGAATCACCTGCCATGCTGAAGCATCCCAGGTCTGTATAATTATCTGAATACGAAACGATTAAAGAATTCGGTGGGCTTACATTATCCGTAATTTCCGGAAAACCGACCGAATCCGGCAAAGTGGATTCAGTGCAAAGAGCGAATAAGTCTCCACAATTAATTGCAGGAGGCAAATTGTCGGTAACTGCCAAATTACTCGAACAACTATTCCCGCTGCTATCGTTAGTAATAGTCACCATTAAAGGGAGTCCAATCAATGCGCCATTTGCATGGTCACCATAACTGTTTCCCAGCGTATCTGTAATGTTAATGGAAAAATTTCCGGTGCAGGTAGAAAGCGGGTTTTGCAACATTCGATCCGGGGTGATTTGCACTGTTCCGGATGAATCCAGGGCAATTGTAATGTCGCCATTGCAAATGAGGGGGCATTGAGAAAAAGCGGTTTGCTGGCATAGAGCAAGTATGGCCAAAGGGAATAGTACCATGAACCAAATCGGTCTTTGAAGGATCCGGAGGGATCTGGAATTGGGTAACCATTCTGCTCGATGCACAGCAAACCTTTTCGTTTCTCTCATGGGAATACAATTGTTTGCCCCGCCGCCCTTTGCCAGGTTGAGGGGAAAATAGCACATAGGTTTTCGGTTGATTGCGTTGATAGGTTGATTAATGGTTTATTGAAAGCCAAAAATCAACCGATTCAACTAATTTAATAGTCATTGGTCATTAGTTACCATCAGCTAGCTAACTGACTTAGCAACTGTTGGTCAGCTATTTAGAAAATAGGAATTCACCTATTTAAGCGATTTGCAAAAAACAAAAGAGTTAGTCCGAGGAAAATTTAGAAGAGGAATTCTTCCAAAAAGGAAAAAGGAGCGAAAAGAAGAGTTGTCTAGTAATCTCGGTTTCCGGACTTTCTCATAGTATGGTTGTCAAGTAAATTTCGAACTCATAGTACCGTTAATTTGTAATTATAACATTCAGGATTTGGGTTATTTACTTATTGTTATTTGTTTTATATAAAAAATTGTGCCGAAAATAAGCTCTTGAAAATCAATTTTTTAAAAAAGTTTTTCAATTTTTTCCAACCAATTTTAAATCAAACGCATACGCATTATAATTTTGGACGATATAAAATTGATTTTTTTTAACATTTGACATAAGTTGCCTAATCGCTCTGCAAATCATAAGGAATTCTCGCCACAATAGAGCGGCCTAAGGTCAGTTCGTCGGCGTATTCCAATTCCCCACCAAAAGACACGCCCCTCGCTATTGTGCTGATTTTCAGTCCAAAATCCTTCATTTTTTTTGAAATATAAAAAATCGTGGTATCCCCCTCGATGGTCGGGCTTATGGCCATTATAACCTCCTTAACTTCCTCGTTTTGTACTCTTTGCAACAGTGAATCAATATTCAAATCTGCCGGTCCGATGCCTTCAATCGGGGAAATGATACCCTCCAAGACGTGATACAGACCCCGATACTGCCCCGTATCTTCAATCGCCATCACATCGCGAATACTTTCCACAACACAGATGACCCTCCGGTCGCGGCGGGAATCTGCGCAGACATTGCAAACGGGGGAGTCTGCCAGGTTATGACAGATCGCACAGGATTTGATATTTTGGCGCATATTCGTTAGGGTGGCCGCAAAGTCTTTGGCGACTTCAGGTTCCTGCCCGATGAGATGCAAAACCAATCGCAGAGCGGTTTTCTTTCCAATACCCGGCAAGGAAGCAAAAGAATTCACTGCTTCTTCTATCAATTTGGAGGAAAAATTCATGGACGCAAAGTTAGTAAATAAGGTGTGTTTGGATAATAAATTCTGACCTTCAAGCGAACTTCGAGCTTTCGCTCTGAGCAGTATAATCGCTTGGAAAGAAGTAAATTGACCTACTCTGAACAGAAGCTCACAGAAAGGATCCGTCTTGATAACCGATTCTTTCGATATCGGGAAAAGGATGGTTTTAAGAAGGAATAAAGGCAATGTGTTTCAAAAAATCGACCTTCCGCTCTAATCGCAGTTTAGTTTGCATTACTTTTGAGGCAAAATTAATAAGGACAAACCTTCGGCAAAGATGGAGGAATATTGCATTTTTGCAGCTTTCAAACAAAATAGAAAAATATCATGGCTGAAATAATACGAATGCCGCGCATGAGCGACACCATGGAAGAAGGGAATATTGTGGGTTGGATGAAAAAAGAGGGCGACCCCGTCGAACCCGGCGACCTTCTTGCCGAAATCGAAACCGATAAAGCGACCATGGAATTCGAAAGCTTGTGGGAAGGAGTCTTGCTCCACATTGCCGTGAAGGAGGGCGCCGTTCCGGTGGAAGGCGTCATTGCCGTCATCGGTCAAAAGGAGGAAGACTGGAGGTCAGCGTTGCAGGCAGCCCAAGCAGCCCATTCCGGCAATGGGACAACAAAACCCAAACCAACGGAAGCAGTTGATTCGGGAAACACGAAAGCCGGCCAGCCGGCTGCGGCTGAACCTTCGATAGCATTAGAAGCGCCCGGCGAAACCCAACGGATTAAAGCCTCTCCACTAGCCCGAAGCATGGCCAAAGGAGCGGGTGTTGACATCTCCGAAGTGCAGGGAAGCGGCGATCAGGGCCGAATTGTCAAAAAGGACATTGAAGCCTATCTCGAAGAAACAAAGAATGCGCCTGTTCCTGCCCCGGCGACCTCCCCCACTCCATCTACCCCCGAAGCGGAAACAAAAACACCTGCCATTCCGGCTTTCACCTTCAGCGGAGAAGGCGATTCATACGAAAACATCCCTGTCAGTCAAATGCGAAAGATAATCGCCCGGCGATTGGGCGAGAGCAAATTTTCGGCGCCCCACTTTTACCTCACGATAGAGATAAACATGGCCAAAATCATCAAATTGCGAAGACAATTGAATGAAGTAGCGCCGACCAAAATCTCGTTCAACGACCTCGTGGTGAAAGCCTGCGCGAAGGCCTTAAAGTTGCATCCTGAAGTGAACGTATCTTGGATGGGCGATGCCATTCGGCGGTATAAAAACGTGCATATTGGCGTCGCCGTAGCCGTTGACGAAGGTTTGCTCGTTCCCGTCATCCGGCACGCCGACTTGAAGACGCTTTCGCAAATAAACGTGGAAGTAAAAGCATTGGCGGAGAAAGCGAGGAATCGCAAACTGCAACCCGATGAAATGGGTGGAAACACCTTCACCATTTCCAATTTGGGCATGTTGGATATCGAAGAATTCACGGCAATCCTCAACCCCCCCGATGCCTGCATCCTGGCAGTGGGCGCCATTATCGAAAAGCCGGTTGTGAAAAACGGGAAATTAAAAGTTGGAAACAGGATGAAGGTGACGATGTCCTGCGACCACCGGGTAGTTGACGGAGCGACGGGTGCAAAATTCCTTCAAACCCTAAAAGGCATCTTGGAAGAACCGGTCAGGTTGTTGGTTTAATCGATTTGACAATTTTTAAAAAATGGTCAAATCTCCGCCTTAATATCTAAAATCTAACAAAATGAATTACGATCTGATAGTAATTGGCAGCGGTCCGGGAGGCTATGTGGCTGCAATTCGCGCTTCCCAATTGGGCATGAAGGTAGCAGTAGTTGAGCGAGAGTCCCTCGGCGGAATTTGCCTGAATTGGGGCTGCATTCCCACCAAAGCACTGCTCAAGTGCGCGCAGGTTTTTGAATACATTCAACACGCGGAAGATTACGGAATCAAGGTGCAAAATGCCAAAGCCGATTTTGACAAAATGATAAAGCGCAGCCGCAGCGTGGCAGACGGGATGAGCAAAGGCATCAATTTTCTTTTCAGAAAAAATAAAATAACCATAATCAAAGGTACGGGAAGGCTTCTCCGGGGCAAAAAGGTGGAAGTGACGGATACCAAAGGCGGCAAAAAAGAATATTCTGCCAACCACATCCTAATCGCCACCGGCGCGCGGGCAAAGGAATTGCCAAATTTGACTATCGACGGCAAAAAGATTATCGGCTACCGGGAAGCGATGAGCCTTGCGAAGCAACCTAAAAAAATGGTCGTTGTCGGTGGGGGTGCTATCGGGGTAGAATTTGCCTATTTCTACAACGCCATCGGGACAGAAGTGACCGTCGTGGAATTTTTGGAACAAGGATTGGTGCCGAGAGAGGATGCGGATGTTTCCAGGGAATTGGGTAAAATTTTCAAAAAAGCAGGTATCCGCGTGCTGCCGAACACCTCCGTCGAAACGGTGGAAACCAAAGGACGGGAATGCACGGTAACGACCAAAAACCAAAAGGACGGCAAGGAGGAGGTTATCAAATGCGACTTGGTGCTCTCTGCTGTGGGCGTCACTCCAAATACCGAAAATATTGGCTTGGAAGCTTTGGGCATCGAGACGCAGGGAGGCTTGGTGAAAGTGGATGAATTCTACCGCACCAATGTGGCAGGCATTTATGCCATCGGAGATGTGACTCCGGGACCTGCCCTGGCGCATGTGGCTAGTGCAGAAGGCATCATTTGCGTAGAAAAAATTGCAGAAAAAGACCCGCAGCCGATGGATTACAACAACATCCCTTCCTGCACCTATTGCTCGCCGGAAGTAGCTTCGGCAGGTATGACGGAGAAGGCAGCAAAGGATGCCGGATACGAATTAAAAGTTGGCAAATTCCCTTTCACTGCCTCCGGGAAAGCTAAAGCTGCCGGGGCAAGCAGCGGCTTCGTGAAAGTCATCTTCGATGCAAAATACGGGGAGTTTTTGGGTGCGCACATGATTGGAGCTAACGTCACGGAACTGATTGCCGAAGTGGTGGTCGCCCGCAAACTGGAAACGACGGGGCACGAAATCATTCGTGCAGTACACCCGCACCCGACAATGAGCGAAGCCATCATGGAAGCCGCAGCCGCAGCTTATGATGAAGTGATTCATTTGTGAATGGAGCCCGAGGGAGTTCGGAGATGAATGTAAACTTTGGGCTTTATATTTCGAAAGCTATTGATGCAAACCTAAAGTAGCGGACGAACAAAATGAAAACAGAAAAGAAGTTGTAAATTTGAAAAAAACTCGAAGAAATGAATAGTCAAACGAGAAGTGAAATACATCAAATAATTCTAAAATTGCCAGAAAATAGGTTAAAACCCATATTGGAGTATTTAAAAGAAGTTGAGAAGGCAACAAAAAGTCAAATAGAAAAGGCAACCCTGATAAAGAAAATATTTGAAGAGGAAACAGAATTGTTAAAAAGGCTAGCCCAATGATTGGATTAAAAGAATCCTTATTAATTCATCAACTAGCGATACAAAAATTTGGAGGAATGGAGGGGGTTAGAGATATGAATCTTTTGGAATCGTCAATTCAACGGCCTTATGCCATATTTGACCACAAGAACTATATCCGGAACCGCAAGATAAAGCTGCAGCAATAATCGAAAGTATTGTAAAAAGTCATCCTTTTGCAGATGGAAACAAGAGAACAGGCTATATATTGATGAGATTGATATTGATGGAGAATCAAGTTGACATTCAAGCTTCCGAAGAAGAGAAATATGAATTTGTGATAAAAATTGCCGAAGGGCGGTTAAATTTTGAAGAAATAAAATCTTGGATAGAAAAAAGATTAATAAAAAAATAAAACCAGCCTTGAACAAGGTGAAAAACATTTATGTTGGCTGTGAGCTACCACTCGGTTAACCGAGCCGTTTCTGACACCTTTCAGCTTGCGCAAAACACTAATAATGAACCACTTGCAATAATAACGAACGGACTACTGATCCACTCCTTTTCTAACCCAACCATCCAAATTGGCAATATTTTCCACCAATTTTTCCAGGCGTTTCAAGGCATCCGGTGCGCCATAATAATCGGTTACCCGTTTGCTTTTGTCATCGTGGGAAAGGCTGAGGTAGGTGGTTGGAAGGTCCGAGACGTTTTCAGTGTACTCGTCTTCAAAGTTCCAAAAGTTTCCGTCAATAAAAGCTTTGAACAAATTGTTGGTGGCTTCGGCGGAGAGTTGCTTCTCGATATAGCCTTCTTTTTCTATAAATCTTTTCCCGGAAAAGGAAACATTGCCCCTGCCGTCAATTTTGATTTCGTAAACCGGGCACATCCCATAGCAACCCGTCTTACTCATTTCAATAGTGGCATCGGTAGGAAATTGGTATTTTTTCTTTGAACATTTGGCTGCTGTAAAAAGCAGAATAGCAACCAAAAGCATCAGGTTTTTCAATGGTTCGATATTAAGGTTTTAAAAATTAATAACTCAAGTTTCGCATTAAAGAATGCGAGATATAAAATATCAGCCAAATTCAGCTAACAAAATGTTGAAGAATCTATCGTTTGATTGAAAATTGAATATTTTTTTCATAAAACCAATAGGATTGATTTCAAAAATTTCTATGATTTTTTGGGCCATTTTCAAAAAGAACTTCCAGATTTTTTCAGCCAGTGTCGTTTGTAGCACCCGTGCTTTGGCAGTTTGAAATAGATGACCAATAGATTCCTGATAGTCAAAACGTTTCTTTAAGGCTAAAGCCATATAAAGCATAAAGCAAATGGTCACATGAGCCAGGTGGGCATCAAAATCATTAGATTGACATTTACCTAAGCCGAGAAATTGCTTGGTCTCCTTGAACAATACTTCAACAGACCAACGGATTTGGTAAATTTCCAGGGTTTTGCAAAAAGTCAATTTGGTATTGGAACAAATGATTAAATGCCAATTTTTCTGATGCCCATACCGGGTGAAAAAGATTTTGATGTCACAGCCTTTATAGTTGACGATTAACTCAATGTAGTGGGTTTTGAGTTTACGACAATACTTGCTTTTGCGGGTAGTCATTTGCAGTAGAGCCTTGGGTGAATACGTCTTAGCGTTATAGACCAAATTCATCTTGCCCATTTTCGCCATGGCAATCAAGTGCATGCGTTTAAGCAGGCTTAAACGCAGTAATTCAAAGCAAAAGAACCAGCTATCTACCAGGACATAATCGGCTCTAAAGCCCATTTTGAGAACTCGTGAAATCATCCACAGCACTACATCGGTCTTTTTTTCATCCAGTTCTTTGATACGTTCGATGCTGGAAGCGTCTTTTGAACGCTTTTTGCTGTACTGGGCTTTTCGCTCTTTGGGCTTTAAACCAAAGGGATAGCTTTTCTTTCTACCCTTTTCCCGATGCAGGGAAAAATCAATGGGCAGCAGGCTTTTGCCATCCCAAAACCCCATCGTCAAAAGTTTGAAACCCAGGATGTAACCATGCTGAACGTGGTCCCAAACTTTGCCAATAAATTCAATGGCTTTACCGCTTTTACCCAGCGTAGTGTCGTCAAAAATGAGACATTTGGGCTTGTCCTCCTCTGTTGCCTGTCCTCGCCTCTGGGTCAGGTTTATAAACCGTCTGCCAAAGCTGAATAAGAGAAGGCGCCAAGGAATCCAGGGGCAATTTTTTAACCGATACAACGCATCTTTTCGGCAGCCAATCAAGTGCGTATAGCTCGAATTGTAAAAGCCCCCGATTGTGTAAAAACCCACGAGGGGAAGCAGCATTAGAAATTGAAGGATGTCAAATGCGTTAAATCCTTTTGATTTAACTCCTTTTAGAAGACGCCCCAGCCCATTATGCACCAGCGGCTTGACAAATTGTTGCAAAAAATTAGGGGGTAATTCTCATTTTGATGTTTTGGACTAAAATAAAATAGGTTGCGCAAAAAA
>CAZJYF010000035.1:0-15388 GCA_964549665.1 uncultured Saprospiraceae bacterium | reverse complement strand
CGGAACTTGGAGCCTCTTGCAAAACTCGTGAGCGGCGATCGGCTTCCCCACTTCATGCAGATGCATTTTAGACGGTGAGGTGGTGTAGAAGCCGCTTGGGTCCAAGCCTCCATGCTCGGCATCCAAAAATACGATAAAGTCGGGTTTTCATAATTTGTAATAAGTAACAGTCAAAAAGCGTTGGTGGTATGACGAGGAATTCATATTTTAGATGGCAAAAATTCTAGAATTATTGATTTGAAAATCTTCAATCGGACTTTATGCTGGTATAAAATCAGCCTGTTATTTTTCCTGCTTCCTATTACAATAATTGGGCAAGCTCAGTCCGGCAATGATTGGGTATTGAAAGGAAAAGTAATGGATGAGCAA
The DNA here is from genome assembly GCA_964549665.1 of uncultured Saprospiraceae bacterium. Lineage (GTDB taxonomy): Bacteria > Bacteroidota > Bacteroidia > Chitinophagales > Saprospiraceae > CAZJYF01. The sequence goes on along the minus strand of CAZJYF010000035.1, from coordinate 15,019 downwards.
TCAAAAATCCCGCTTGCTTATGTCCATATTTTCGATCAAACTTCCGGGAATGGCGCTATTTCAGATATTGACGGAAATTTTGAAATCAGCATTACTGTCTTACCTTCCCAAATTGAGTTTTCTTATGTAGGCTACCATAAAGAAATAATAGAGGTTGGGACCGTTTATGATGGAATACTTAGGGTGGAATTATCCAAATCATCTGAGACCCTCCCGGAAGTAGTCGTTTCTTCAAAAGTCAAAATTCAGGAATTAACGGAATCGGTTTATAGTGTAAAGGACTTTATTCCTTTTGAAGATAAAATTTTGTTAGTAAAGTCATTGAACAGCTTTAATCCGAATATTTTAACCCTAATGGATACGGAAGGAAAAGTCATTGACCGGTTAGCTTTAAAGGGGATTAAGAAAATTGAATCGCTTCATCGAAGTTGTTTGGGAGGACTCTACCTTGTCGCTGCTGCTAATGTCTATGAGATAAACTTTGATGCCAACGGCAAAATGGCACTCACACAGGGTATTCCAAGAACAAGGTTTGACAAATTGGTTCAACCCTGTGTCCTGTCTTCAGAATCCAATATTTATTATCGGCATTCTCATTATAAAGGTCAATTCGTCGAGTTTAAAGCCTTTCAAAAAGACGGCGAAAAGAATTTTGTACTAACCAAAATTATGGATGAGAAAAATATTGAGCTGCTTTTTACGGATGTCCTTCCAAAGGCAAAAAGAATATCAACTGCGGCTGCCATAGAAAATCCCGAGAGTTTAAGAAATCTGAGAAAAATAGAACAAGACATTGACAACACCCTTCACCTTTTTTATCAGCCGCTTTACACACCGATAGTCAATAATGGAAAAGAATTATGCATTTTTAATCATTTTGAAGGTTTTGCTGAGTTCTATACTTATGATGGAGCATTTATTCGGAAAATTCCTTTGACTTATTTGAAAAGCAAGGAATGGGCAAAAAAAGTCTTAACCGATAAAGTAACCGGTAAAAGTTATATCGTTTTTAATAACAGAGCCGGTAAAACCATCCGGGAATTTAATTATGCAAACGGTTCACTTGGTGAAGCGATACGAATCAACTCCACCTTTGTCGGAAAAATGATGGTTCAGGATGGAAATTTATTTTACCTGGAATCAGATTTGGGGGGGCAGGGTATTAAGTCAGTCAACAGGATACTTAAAAAAGTCTCTTTATGAATCTCCCTTAAAATAACCTCGATAATGGATTTTGGTTTGCGATTGCTTTTTGTTCTCCTTTTTAGCTGTTTCTTCACTACCATTCATGGACAGCAAGCATTTACCATTAAAGGAGTGGTTCTTGATAAAGATTCTAAAAAACCCTTACCCTTTGCTGATATCCTGTCCGATACCGGAGAAGGAACTATTTCAAATGAAGACGGAAGTTTTAAAATTGAAATAAATTCCGATACTAAACGACTAATTATCAGTTATTTAGGATATGAAACGGACACCACCGACATTAATTCAACGAATTTATTTTATAAAATCACCCTCCAAAGTGGAAGTATTGTCCTCTCGGAAATCACCGTTAAATTATTTGATAAGAAAGTCAATTTCTTGTTTTACAATGCCATACAAACATCCCGGAAAGCACTCAGACAATACGGAAACTCTAAAACCTTTAGGCGCACCTTTAGCACGATTAATGGGGAAACACCTTCAGAATTCATGGAAGTTTTTTACAATTGTGAGTTCAACAATGGAAGTATTGAAAATTTTGAATTAAAAAACGGCAGAATTGGCATACCCGTAGAAACCCATGTTTTGAGTTTGGATATTACAAAATTGTTGGAAGGGCATCATTTTTTTGAACCCAAACAAGAAAGGTTTCCCGACTCTCCTTTAGCCGTAAAATCTCCTAAACAATTAAAGAAGAAGTACTATACGAGGATAATAAATCAATTCACGACAGCTGAAGATACGATTTATGAAGTTGAATTCGAGGCGAACCAAAGTAGTAAATATTTTAGTGGAAGCGCTTTTATTCGGAAATCCAACAATATAATTGAAAAGATTAAATTCCACACAGATTCAGTTGATAGAATACCATTCAAGATTATAGGCGACCTGGAAAAAAACCATATTCAAAAATTGGGGATGGATTGGGAAATGGGAATTGACTACGTGAATGGAAATCCTGTTATCGGATATTTGTATTTGGTTTTTAATCTCGTTATTGGAAATAAAGCCGGAACCTTAAATTATCATTTTAGTTCAAATAATAAACTTTACTTTTTTGACTACATCCATCTTTTTGAAATCCCCTTATTCAGCATCAAAAGCGCTTTTGAATCCAATGATTATGAAAAAATTTATATGCTTCCGTATAACCAGGAATTTTGGAACAGGTCTGTCATTCTTGAAGAAACAAAAGAAGAACAATTATTCAGAAAAAAACTGGAGCAGGAAAAATTATTCGCCAATACCGGAAAAGGGGAAGAGAAGAGTACTATTTTAAAAACCCGGTTTGCTCATTGGAAACCACATTTTGAGGTTAACCCAACTTTAATGACTAACAATACGGTTCCACGACCTGCCACGGGAGAAAGCTTAGGCGTCCCTTTTATCAACAAAGTTATACCAACAAAAGAGTTTCATGTTGAAACCTTCCTTTTTCTGGATTACAATTGTTATGAAGACACCGTTTTGTTTAAAACAGAAGCCATTCTGGACTATTCAAATTCTTACTACTCCAAAAGTGACCCAATAAGCAGTTTCGGATTTTTTCGGATTTTTATGGATATAACTAAAATTTACGCACTGGAATTAAACCAAAATCTTTCCCGGAAATATAAGAAAAAATGCCCCTCAAAAGAGGAATTAGAAGGGGAAATTAAGGAAGCTGAAGATAATTTGCATTCCGAAGTTTTAACAATTGAAGCTAATTTAAATTCAAAAAATAAGAAATCTTATTTACAAAATCTGGCGAAACTTACCATGGAAAGATTGCAACGTTTTTATAATTAACTCAATTTTCGCAATAGTTTAACCATGAACTCGGAACCCCTGAACCTCAAAACTCAATTCGTCTTCACCACCTTTTGTACAAAAATTCGCTCATTGATTTTCAAAACCAAAAAATAAACTCCACCGGCATAATTCCCCAGGTCAATAGCAACGGTTTCTTTAAAATAGCGCCGATTTTCGAATGTTTCCAGGCGGTTGCCAAGTGGATTCACGAGGCTCATTTCCACTTCCTTTGCACCGTCAAAATCGAACAATACGTTCAAAACGGATTGGGTTGGGTTGGGGAACACGAGGAACTTCTCTTCGGAAAAGACCCTTTCGACAGCCGTGGCATGGAAGTCCTCAACAACAATGGTCTTCACAGCGGAATTGGAACAACCCGATTCGTTGGTCACGGTCAGGCTAACCTGAAAGCTGCCTGTTTCCGTGTAGAAATGACCCGGATTTTGTTCGGTGCTGGCGCTACCATCGCCAAAGTGCCAGAACCATTGGGCGGCTTCGGTCGAGTTATCGGTAAAGTCAACAAACGCTTCGTCATTTTGAAACGAAAGGGTATCGGCGGAAGCAAAAAATGAAGCCTCCGGCACCCCTTCCCCCGGAATCACCTCCACGGTGACGGGAAGGCGGCCACAAGGTTCATCGTATTCAATTTCCCAATCGTAAAAATGGAGATAAGCGTCCGGCGCAAAAGAAACCGTGTCGCCCGATATGGGCCCCGTAATCGAGACGATGCCATCGATTTCATAGGGGTAGGTGGCCCCGGAAGTGTTGTACAACAGCGGTTTGCCCAATCTCCGGAGAAAGCGATGATTTTTCCCTGCCGGGATTGCCCAATTAAGTTCAAGGCAGTGTTCGCCTGCTTCGGTAACGATTTTGGTGGCTTGCCGGATGTTCTCGCCATTTTCGTTTTGGATGCCCAAAAACACCACCCCGCTTTCCGCAAAATAAACTTTTACGGATTTTAAGATGAACGGGGTGACGGCGTCAAAAACCAATCCTACATCGAGGAAATCACCTGCGACATTTTCTCCAATTTCTTTACCGGGGGGACCCACTTTTTCCAGGTAGGTTGCATCGGCGAAGATGGTGGTGGATTCAGATAGTGGTTGCGTAAAAAAGGTTTCACCTTCCCCTAATGGAATCCCCCCGAAAGGCTCGTCGAACCATTTAACGGTGGCAGTACCCTCGCCAATGTATTCCCCGCGAAGCAAGGCGGTATTGTTTTCGCAAATGGTGTTGCCGTCTCCCGTTTGGAAGGCGTCCAATCGCCTTTGCCGGGTAGAAACGAGGATGTCCTTTTTGAGAATATTATTCAAAGGGCGTTCATCTTCCACCCCATTGGGTGTGTTTACGCTGACCGTCAATTCGTACTCCCCAGCCGGGACTGCGACAGGAGGTAATTCAACCCTTGCCCGTTCATTTGGAGACAAACTGCCATTCCACAGGTAGTTTGCCGTTTGACCGCCTACTTTATAGGTCACCTCAAAGGATTCGAGGTTCACCGTTCCCGCATTTTCCACCATTATGGAGGGGGCAACGCTTTCCGCACAGGAAAGGTGATTACTTCTCAAGTCGAGAATCATCACGTCATTAGCCCGAAATGGCGATACCGGAACATGACCCTGGCTAACAATATAATTAAAAGCTGCCAACACGTCGATGAGCCCCATGCCATAGGTGTTGTCTTCTCCGGGTTCACCCAAATCGATGGCTGTCAGATAAAGCGCCATTTTTAGTTCACGCCCTGTCAATTCGGGAAAAGCTTCTTTCAACAGAAGTATCGCTCCGCAAACATGAGGCGAAGCCATCGAGGTGCCGCTGAAGAATTCGTATTTGCCATTGCGGATAGAAGAACGAACCTGTACGCCCGGCGCAGATACTTCTGGTTTTATCAACAGAGAACCCTCGCCGCCACAATGGGAGGGACCCCGGCTGGAAAAACTCGCGATTGGCAACAAATCGGGCAAATTTCCATTCAAAGCCCCCACCGTGAAGGAGTTAACCAGGTCGAAATTGATATTGTGGGGAATGGAGATAGTTTGGGAGGCAGGTCCCTGATTGCCGGCTGAAAAGATGACGGCGATTCCCGCCGCTTCCATGGCTTCCAAAACCGGAACGTAGATGCTGTTGCAGTCCAGGGAATCCAAATTGGGATCCCACCAGGAGTTGTTGATGACGTCGGGGATGTCGTCGGAAGTATTGGGGTCATCATCGGGGTTGATAGACCATTGAAAAGCCGCGATATTGTCTTCGGTGCCAATGCCGCACAATACGGGGGCGCCAATCCATTGGGCGTTGAAAGCCACCCCTATCGTGTCGTTATTCAAACGGTCGAGGCCCATCATGGTGCCGGTCACATGCGTGCCGTGGTCATCGCAATCCCTCGGTATGAGGTTAGTGGAAACCGACATGGTCACGGAGTCATATTGAAACCAAGCCTGTTCCCTAGGGACGTATATCCCCCTGTATTTGGTGGCGAGGGCAGGATGGGTAGGGTCCACGCCGGTATCGTTAGTGAAGGCAACTTGCCCATAGCCCGTGTAGCCCATCGCCCAAAGAGCCGGGGCTTTAATAACCTGCAGACCGGGTTCGATGCCCCCGGGAGATGGCAGGCTGGCCTCCATATCCGACTTTTCGTAGGAACTCAATTCCAGTTTGCCGTTCAGGCCGATCCATTCGACCTCGCTGTTGTTGCTCAATTGGGTGATCATTTCTTTTTTTGCGGAGACAAAAATGGCGTTGACTATCCAAAAGGAATGAACCGTTTGTTGTCGTACGTAAGGCGAGTTTCTTAGCAGTCGGAGCAGTTCATTCTGGGATTCAGCAGCCCTTTCCTGCAATGTGGTGATGACGGTTTTGCTGCGAATTCCCAAATCCACTTCACGGGAATTGAAGGATTCCTCTAACCCCCTCAAATCTACCTGATCGGCCAGCAAAATGTGAATGGAATGATAAGCATCGGGCTGTTCTTCTATTTTGTCTATTAGACGGCCGGAAAGGACGGCGTAATTCACATCTTGCGCGAAAAAAGAAAAGGTGAGCAGCAGAAATGGGATTGTAAAGTTTAGTCGCATAGGCTACGCCAAATTTGAAAATGGGAGAACATTTCGAGTTTGTTCCTTACATTGGACAACCAAATATAGAAAATTATTTTCGCTTCAAATTTATTTTCATGCAAAGACTCCGACCGGTTGAACTTTTTCTGATGGAAATCATCTTTTACACCTTGCTGTGGTTGTGGAATGATTACATCGCCACGCTACTCAGTTTGGTGTTTTCGTCCATCGCTTTTGCCGTCCTACTGATTTCCCTGGTGGCAGAATTTTTGGAGCCTACAAAAGTGCCCCGCTGGTATTTCATTTTTATGGTCATTTCCATCATTACCCCCTTGTTGGCAGCAGCCTATTTCGTGGGTATCATGGACATGCAAGTGACTTGGTTGAAGTAATATCAACCAGGCGTAGGACAATCAGTAAAAGTCAGCTTGTCAAGTACATTCATACAAAAGTATCAAGTAGATAATTGCCGCAAAATTGGCACTTCAAGCCTTAACTTACTGTCCATTTCCAATCTACCAATCGCTGCCTGATAATCGAACTAAAGCTTAGCGCTCTTAATTCGCTGCGGCAAATAACCCGAACCCCGTATGCGGATCATTTTTTTCAATAAATCAAACCAAAAAGGTGCTCCCAGGGAGATGGCAAGGGCCGTGACGAACCACCCCATTATTTTCATCACCCAATACGAAAAGTTGTCCGCCTCGATCAGCTCATTTTCCCAACCCAGCCCGAGGGGGTTTTTGGCGTTCGCTAGGTTTTGATTTATCAGGCTGTTGAGTCTCGCTTTAATGGCTGCCACATCCTCGCTTTGGGAAGTATTGGTCGAATCCAAGATGGTATTTTGTTCGATAAATTGGGAAGCCTGCGCGACGATTTTCAGAGTCTCTTCGGGATTTGACGAAAGCTGTCCGTAAATTTTAAATGAGTCGGCGTTAAAAAAGACGGCAATGCCCAAGCCCATCAGCAGGGTGACCACCTGCATATGTCTTTTGTACCAACCGCAGCTACGTGCCATCACTTCCTCGTACCAGGTTTCCAGGTGTTTTTTGAAATCCTCCAGTTTTTCGCCGCTTTCCTCTTTGAGTTGATTCAAAATATCGCGGAGCTTACTTTCCTCCGGCAGCGCGGCGATGAAATCTTCCACCTTTTGAATGCTTTGGTCTTTGTTTTTCAACACTTTAAAAAAAATCGAAGCGAAGGTGGAGGAACTCATATAGGAAGGAGCCCGCGACACCCGCAACGGGGTCTTGTGTTGTCTCAATTGGTTAAAAAAACCGCTGCTTGTAAATTTTTCAAAAAGCTTCGGGTCCTCGGCATAGTTCAACAATTTTTTCAGGGCTTCTTCCAGATAAAATCCCCTCCATCCCCTCCACGCAGCCATCAATTCGTTTAAGGTGGTAGCCAACAAACTTAGCAGCAGGTAAATAAAAACCATTCCGATGATTACTTCTAACATAACATTTGATTTTTGCCTGATTTTTGGCGCTGGAAGAACAACCCCAGAAAAAACAATTGACGTTTTTAATTAAAAACCCTTGATAATCAAGAGTTTGAATAGGAATGTAAACTACAATTTACAATATTATTGTCTGAATCTCTAGCGACAAAAAAATCGGTTTTAAAGTAAATGAACGGGGACATTATCAAGGGAAGGTAGTGAAAAAATTTCTGCTTTCAAAAAAGGAATTTCGGGTAGGAAGAACCGCCCCCCTTACCTAGTTTCCAGCGGTCTGAATTCAACACAATGATTGATTTTTTGCGACGAACATGGCTTTTAGCTGCCTAGCTGTCGATTGCCTTGGCCGCCGCCCTTCCCGTCAAAACGCAGCCACCCAAAAAAGTGCCTTCCAATGCCCTCAAGCCGTGCATGCCGCCCCCACCGAAACCGGCTGCTTCGCCAACGGCGTAAAGCCCCTCGATGGGCTGTCCGATTTTGTTCAACACGCGGCATTTCAAATCGGTTTGAATGCCCCCGAGGCTTTTTCTCGACAAAATAAATTCTCGAATAGCGATTAGCGGCATCGCACTTTTGTCAAAAATTGGTTGGAATTTGCAGGTGCGAACCCGGTCGCCGCGGTATTGGCGCAAATGGGCGATTCGCCGGAGTTGTTCGTCGTTGAAGTATTTTTTTCCCCGCTGGATTTGGGCATCGTAGTTGTCGATGGACTTTTTGAGCAACGAAACCTCCACCTCCTGCCCTCCGGTCAGGGCATTCATTTTCTCTGCCAGTTCTTCGATAGACCAGCCGACAACGATATCGGCGCATTCCTCGATTAGTAGGTTGACCAGTTTTTTGTTTCCCAACAAAATCGATTTCAAAAAGGCAATCCACTTTTGGTCGCGGATGGCGGGGTTGTATTCAGAACCGGAAATGCTGAATTCTTTCGCGGCAATTTTGAGGTTCATCACCTGCCAGGAATACTTTTGTTCCTGCCGGCATATTTGCTCGACGATGAAACGGGTATCGAAGCCGCTGACCAACGGCATCGGTCCGAATCGCTCGCCCCGGAAGTTTAGCCATAGCGCCGACTTAGTGGGGATGAGACTAAGTCCGTGCGCAGGTTTATCGGGTTTGGGATGGTGAATGCCCGCGGCGTAATTCCACTGTTTGTCCAAATGGGTGATATTGCCGCCGATTGCTGCGGTAGCATCGTGCAGCGTGCCGTCGGCATAGCGGTGCGAACCGTTCAGGATGACTTTCGGCGGGGTGCCCCAGGGTTTGTACCAGTTTTTTTTAACTCGTTCGATGCTGCCGTTGATGCCTCCTGCGGCCACAACTACTACCTCTGCCTCTGCCCGGAAGGGCTCTTTGGTGGCTTCATTAACCCCAGAAACGCCGCCAATTTGGTCATTTTCGAAAAGGATACTTTCCACTTTTTGCCGGAAGGCAATTTGGAGATTTTCGACCTTGGGATGGCTTTTCAGATGTCCGATTAAGGTATTGGCCAGCACATAACCGGTTCCCCAAACCATGTGAAAGCGGGGGACGGAATTGCCCGGTTGCAACAAGCCCCGTTCGACCCAATGAACCACCGGGAAAAACGAAATGCCTAGATTTCTCAGCCAGTCAAACACCTCCTCTGTGCAACAGTGAACGTATTTTTCCGCCCATTTTTTGGGAATAATATCATCTTTCCCAAAATCGGCGTAGGAGAACCAGTCGTCCAAAGCCAAATCAATGCTATCCTTTATACCCGCTCGCTTTTGAACCGGGGAGTTGACAAAAAACATCCCGCCGAAGGATTCTTTCGCCAAGCCACCAAACTTTTCGGGAACATCCCGCTCGAGTAAAAGTACCTTTTTGTTTCGATCCAATAATTCCAGACAACACGCGATGCCGGAAATGCCACCGCCTACAACGATGACATCTGACTGAAAGGACTTTTCTTTTTTTAATTTCATATCAAACCTTTCTTAACGTGAGTTTTGGATAAATACCTTTGATAATCAACGATTTATCCCCATGGGGGGGCGCCTCCATTTGTAGTAAAATGGTTCAAATGCTTCTAAGCGCCTTTAGGTGCGACCCCATAGTGCCGCACCTAAAGGCGCTAAACATTTGGAAATTAACATTTTCTACAAACAGGGTCAGTCCTCTGGACTTTTTTTCTTATCCAAAACTCACGTTACTTAGCTTGAAGTTCGATTGGAAACGAGCCAATATCCAAGTCCCAAAATAATGGAAGCAGAAAGTAAACGGCCAAGGTGACCAAGGCGATGGATATTAAATTCATCCAAATACCGGTTCGCACCATATCGGGAATCCGGAGATAACCCGATCCAAAAACGATGGCGTTCGGCGGGGTAGCAACCGGTAGCATGAACGCACAGGAGGCAGCGACGGTCGCCCCGACCATGAGGGCAAAAGGATGCACGTCAATGGTGAGGGCCATGGGGGCAAGAATGGGAAGAATCATGGAAGTCGTCGCGACATTGGAGGTGATTTCTGTCAAAAAATTTACCGCCGCGATGAGGACTGCCAGCAACAACAACAAAGCTACCCCTTGCAATAAAATCATTTGACCGCCTATCCAGTCAGCCAGCCCGCTTTTCTGAAACCCTACCGCCAGAGAAAGCCCGCCGCCGAAGAGCAAGATGATTCCCCACGGCAACTTAACCGCTGTATCCCAATCGATTAGCTTTTTCCTTCCCTTCCCATTTTGTTTTGCAGGAAGTAGAAAAAGGACGCTGGCCCCTGCTATGGCGATGATTGTATCGTCAATGGCGGGAAGGAATCTTTTTAGAAAAAAAGTTCGGGTTATCCAGGCAAGGGCGGTAAAAAGAAAAACGACACTGACCAGTTTTTCTTCGTAAGAAAGTCGCCCCAACATTTTCAGCTGGCGTTTTATTTCTGCTTGGCCACCGGGGAAGGCGCGATTTTTCATAGGAAAAGCTACCCGCACCAAGTATTGCCAACAAATGAACAACAAAACAAGGGAAATGGGCAAGCCGAAAACGAACCACTGCTCAAATGAAATTTCCACGCCATAAACTTTCTGCACCACACCGGCAAGTACCAGATTGGGCGGTGTGCCGATTAGGGTAGAAACACCGCCAATCGAAGCCGAATAAGCGATAGAAATCATCAGCGCTTTGCCAAAAAAAAGAACGGTTTCAGCAGAAGCATTTTCGCTGATGCTCATTTGATGGATTATTGCCATCCCGATAGGCAACATCATGACAGCAGTAGCTGTGTTGGAAATCCACATCGAGAGGAAAGCCGTCGCCACCATGAAGCCCAGGATGATTTTGCTCATGTTGGTGCCAATGAAGTTGATGATGTTGAGGGCGATGCGCTTGTGGAGGTTCCATTTTTCGATGGACAGGGCGATGATGAAACCACCGATGAACAAAAATATAAGCCGGTTCCCGAAGGCCGCCGTCGTACTCTGCAAATCCAATCCCCCCGTGAGGGGAAACAATATAATGGGCAAAAGGGAAGTCACCGGAATGGGGATCGCTTCCGTAATCCACCACACCGCAATCCAAAGAGTGGACGCCAATATGGCATTCGCCTCTTTGCTCAATCCTTCAGGATGGATATAGACGAGCGTGAGAAAAAATAGCAAGGGTCCCAAAACTAAGCCCAACCGGCGTGTGGATTGCAAAATTTAAATTGTTTTAAGGTCAGAATGAATAAAACCTGATTGGAAATCCAAAGTTAAAAATGAAGTGGAAAGAAACCTCTTTTTTTGGGAAAGATTGGTTGTTTTTTTAGGAGGCCCTATTCTCGTTCCGGCTTCCCGACCTAACCCGTGCTGATTTTGAGGCAAGTGAGGTGATGACTGACAGTCACCACCTCACTAAGTTCCGGCTTCCGACCTTCGTTGGCTTAATCATTCGTCAACTCATTTGCAATTAATTCCGCTTGTTTCAGCACCGTTTCAGTTGCCAGTTTTTGCATATCGGGTGGATAGCCATATTGTCTCAAAGTCCGTTTTATTAAACCATCTCAACTACACTACTTGTTTAGTCATTGTATTGCGATTTTCTGCGATAGGGCATTATTCTGATTTAAGTTGTCTGGTTTTCAGCCATCCTATTTCAGGAAGTTGCACTTTTATTAAGTTGCTCATAACTTATAAATAAACCAAATGTAGCAAAAAACCCGCTCGCAGTGCATCTTCTAAAGTTACGCCCGGGTGGATTTCCAATCCGCACGGGAAGCTTTTGGGGAAGAAAGGGCGCCAGCAGGCTTAGCCTTTTATTATTTTCTAACAGCAATCTCATTGTATCCAAAATAGTATGTTTTTCTATTCGCATTTTACTTTTAACCGTTGTTGCATATCTATCATATTTGGGAGAATAGTTTGGTATAGATGTTTAATCCTTGAATTTGCACCGACATAAAATATAGCATCACTTGTCATTCTTCTTTTAAATTCACCCAAATTAAATGTTTTGGGATTCAATTGCTTAAAATTAACTTTCGAGGTGTCAATACCTACTTTTACAAAATCTAAATTTTGCCATCCAATTTCGGTATAATCACCTTTGGAATAAAATAAGGCGACTGTACCATCTGCATTGGTATCCATAACATCTATCATCCCATCAAGCATAGAATAGTAATCAGTAATTTGTTTTTTTACCTCATTATCCCTCAATATTTTCAAATTTCCACTAGATTTTAAGTCTTCATATGCAGCCATATTTGGTCGGAAAGTATACGTGATTAAGGATATGGCACCGAGGTTCTTTTTTAATACATCTTCAATGGGTGGTTTTTCCATTTGTAATAGCCTCAACATTTCATTAGCCTCAAATAACCTTTCTTCTGTTTTTTCAATCTGCTTATGAGCTTGAGTTATATCTTGCTCTACATCTTCCAGAAGTTTACAGTAATAATTTTTCTCTAAATTGTTTTCTTTCCTTTGTTCATTCCAAGTGTTTATTTGTAAGGCAATTAATATTCCGATTACAACAAGTATGATTTCTCCAAAGGCATACAATAAATACCTACTGATTTTGTTTTCGGTCAGCAGTTGTTGTCTGATTTTTCTAAGGAATTTTATCATTGTTTCGTTGGTTTGTCATAATGAAGGCTAACTTATGTATGAACCAAATGTACCAAAAAACAACAAATAACAATCCACAAAAGCTGGTCCCTTGCAGTAAATTATAAAAAAATAAATGTGTTTTTTGGAAGGTTCCTGCAGATTTTGCTACAATAGTGGAGCTAATCCCCGCTCGCAGTGCATCTTCTAAAGTTACGCCCGGGCGGATTTCCAATCTGTCACGGGCAGCTTTTGGGGAAGAAAGGGCGCAAGCAGGGGAACGTCTAATCCCGCTTCCAAGGCTGCATCAATGAAGTTTTTTAAAAGGGGAGCAAATACCCCGTCTTTGCCGGTGAGTGATTTACCGCTTTTGAGTTGTTCAAGTGCCTTGCTTTTGAAGGCTTCAAATTCTTCGTTTGTCATGATTGTCTGTTTTAGGTTTAAAAGTAATATTTCCTTTAACAGACAGAATTCAATTTACACTCTCATGTTTTATACACGTTGTTAGCCTTTCGTTAAAATTTGATGACATTATTGAATTAATAAATATCCATTCCTTTTTGCCTGATATTTCATGATGCATTCCCCATTAAAAATTATTTCAATAAGTGCATTTTCGTGCATGCGTTTTGACGCAGGATTAATGGTCAATTCGCCAGGTTTTAATTGGATTTCTTTAACCAAATTAATCTTGTAATCTTTCCATTGAATACTTCTTGTTTGATTGGAAGAATTAAATAATGGTAGATAAGTATCCTGCTCGTTGAAAAGACTATTTGATACCTCAGAATCATCACAGGTTTGTTCTGGATAGGGCGTAATATTATATTGCCCAAAAAGCTCTTTTATATCATCTGCTCCAAGATTTTCTCTGATTCTTTTAATTTCAGCTAAAATTACCAGGCAAGCACTCCGAACACCGATCATTTCTCTTAGTGAATACCGATAACCATCAATATAACTTATAAGATAATTTTTATAAACCGGGTTTTCGAGATAAAAATCAACTTGTTTATTTAGCGCAATAGAATCCAAAACCTCTAAATGGCTAGAGGCAAGCCAAGGTTGGGTTTTTATTAAAAAATCTTTATATCCTGTTATCTGTTCTCCATATTCTATTTCGTTTTTATTGTAACGCTCCTCAATTATTAGATAGTTTTTTAAATGAGGAATTAAACCCTTGTAATTCTCTGGGAAATCTTCTTGTCTTTTAACCAGTGAGCCAACATCGTCTGAATTGATGTCCAATCTATTTAATTCAATTATATTTCTCAAAGTACCGTCTTCCATAAATTCTTTTCGAGATATTTCATTTAAAAGAATTTTTGAGCCGTAAGATTGAATCTTTCGGCCCCAGTCAATTTCATAATTGGCTTCATCAATATTCTCTATGATTTCGTTTTCCAGGGCATCGATGAGTTTATCGAAATTAGAATCTTGTTTTCTCTTTTCATTCCAATTATTTAAACTCAGAGCTATTAAAATTCCAATAACTACAAGAACAATCTCACCAATAGCGTATTTAAAATACTTTCGAGTTTTATTTTTCTCCATAAGGTCGAATCGTATTTTTCTAAAGAATTTTATCATAAGTTTTTCTTTTTCTCATAATGAAGGCTAACTAATAAATAAACCAAATGTAGCACGCAGTGCATCTTCTAAATTTACGCTCGTGTGGATTGAAAATCCGAACGAATTAAAGCAAATCTCCCGATTTGCGATTGCCGGAATACGTCCCCGCTCAATATTAGCGGAGCTAATATACGAACCAAAATTAAGGATAAGAAGCTATAGCAAATCGGGAGATTTGTGGAGCGTCGTGTACATGCGTATGCAACGGATTGGAAATGCTTTTGGGGGAGATAGGGCGCAAGCAGGAGTGGTGATTTCCAACTCTCCGGCTGAACTCTTGATTCGCTTAGACTTTTTGCCATTGCGTTTATTACCCCTGGCTCGCTGGGCTTCATCCAGATGCCCTGACATCTCCGATTCCAAGGCTGCATCAATGAAGTTTTTTAAAAGGGGAGCAAATACTCCGTCTTTGCCGGTGAGTGATTTACCGCTTTTGAGTTGTTCGAGTGCCTTGCTTTTGAAGGATTCAAATTCTTCGTTTGTCATGATTGTCTGTTTTAGGTTTAAAAGTAATATTTCCTTTAACAGACAGAATTCAATTTACACTCTCTACTCTTTTGCAATTTTAGGCTGTGTGTCAGCTTGTGCGAATTGCAAATGTGTATGGCTTATGCGCGGGCTTTTCATTCTATGCAACTTTAACATTATAAATGCTTTTTCCACCGCCATAATAATTTGTGAAAATGTGCTGATAAATTACATTTGTTTTTTCGTCAACTTCATTTTGCGAATACGGTTCTTGTGGTAACCATAATAGAGAGTCATAAATAGTTGTTTTTACTTTTGCTTTCAACTGAGTACTTTCTCTATACCTTTCAACTTTAAGTATTTCTGCTT
>CAZJYF010000034.1:0-15516 GCA_964549665.1 uncultured Saprospiraceae bacterium | reverse complement strand
TCAGCCGTATGCTGACGGGTCCATTTGTTGTCGGGCACGGTATTGTACTTTGAAAACTGCCCGTCGTAACGGTATTGGCAGGTATTTATGTAATGCCATATCGGGGCTTGCTGGAGCCGAACGGCATTCTGCCAGTCTTTGCCAAAAGCCACGGCACCCCAGGATTCCGCGGGAGCCAGTTTTTCCTGGCCCACGTAATGGTTCATTCCACCGCCATTTTTGCCCACGCAACCTGTCAGCATCAAAGCCATGATGGCAGAACGGTACATCAGGTTAGAGTGGTACCAGTGGTTGATGCCAGCCCCGACGATGACCATGCATTTGCCCCCCGTCACATTGGCGGTATTTGCCCATTCCTGAGCGAACTGAATGACCGTTTTGGAATCTACCCCAGTGAAAATCTCCTGCCAGGCCGGGGTATATGCTGCGTCTTTGTCTGTATAATCTTTTGGATAATCACCTTCCAAACCTCTGTCAACACCATATTGCGCCATGACCAAATCGTAAACCGTGGTGACGGGTACTTTGCCGTTGACGGTCTCGATATATTTCACGGGAACGCCCCTCAGCCGGTGATTTCCCAAACCAAATTCCGTAAATTCAACCTGCAA
Organism: uncultured Saprospiraceae bacterium; assembly: GCA_964549665.1. GTDB lineage: Bacteria > Bacteroidota > Bacteroidia > Chitinophagales > Saprospiraceae > CAZJYF01. The sequence continues at coordinate 14,905 of CAZJYF010000034.1, read as the reverse complement.
AACTTCCTCCCTTTTGCCCAACAAGCTCAGCAACGGATTGTAGGAATCATCGGACACACCATCCTCCAACTTCAGGTTCCAATTGCCACCTTTTTTGTCCCACCGAAAACCCGAACTGCCTTTGGGAACGATAAATTTGCCGTTGTCCTCATCGATGTTGAGGAATTTCCAGTCCCCATTTTCAATGTCTTTGTATTGAGCCAACTCATTAGCCCTGACCAATCTGCCCTGTTTGAAAGTGTCGCCGTCCTTTTCCAGATGAACCAGATAGGGGCTGTCGGTATATTGCTTGCTGTATTTTAAGAAATAAGGCGTTTGTTTTTCGTGGTGCCACTCCTTTAAAATAATATGGGTGACTGCCATCCAAAAGGCACCGTCACTACCTGCGTGCAGGGGAACCCATTGGTCTGCGTATTTGCAGATTTGACTAAAATCGGGTGAGAAAACCACCGCTTTGGTTCCATTGTGGCGGGACTCTGCAAAAAAGTGACAATCCGGTGTGCGAGTCATATTTAGGCAGGCGCCCATGTCGGCAATCATTTTGGCGTTGTACCAATCAGCACTTTCGCAAACGTCGGTTTGATCACCCCAGATTTCCGGAAAAGCGGTCGGCAGGTCGCAATACCAATCGTAAAAACTCAAATTGATACCACCGAACAATTGCAAAAATCTACCCCCAGCGGCATAACTCATCATAGACATCGCCGGAATGGGAGAGAAACCAACCACCCGGTCGGGACCATATTTTTTGGCTGTGTATAAGTTGGACACAGCCATAATTTCCAGCACCGTATCCCAACTGACTCTTCGGAAACCGCCTTTTCCCCTCGCTTTCTGATACTTTTTGCGGGCCTCCTCATTATTTTGCAGGTTTTCCCATGCTTTCAGAGGGTCCTTTGTTTTAAATTTTTCTGCATTGTAGGCATCAATCAAGGCCCCTCGAACTAAAGGATATTTTATGCGAAGAGGGCTGTACAGATACCAGGAAAATGAAATTCCTCGCTGACAACCACGTGGCTCATAAGGAGGCAAACTGCCTTCCAGCAAAGGATAATCCAACTGCTGGGTTTCCCAAACCACGATGCCATCTTTAACGTGTATTTGCCAGGAACAGCCTCCCGTACAGTTCACCCCATGCGTGCTACGCACGATGCGGTCGTGCTGGAAGCGATTGCGATAAAATTCTTCCCATTGGCGTGTTTGCGGGGAAATTATGTCTTCAATCCAACTCATAATTTTGCTGTTTTGTTGATACGTAAATACGCTGATTTGTTGATTCGTGTTGATATGTTTATTTGTCGATTCGTTGATACACCAATCAACTTATTAACCCATCAACCAACCAACCAACCAACGTATTACATATCAATTAGCCGATTTTATCTGCCTTTTATAAATACTGTCATTGACACTTCTATTCTTTCTTTCATACCAAAGTCCTGCGTACAAAACCAATAAGGCACAAGCCCCTAAAATGCCGTACAGAAGATAGCCGGATGACATTTGTGCCTTATTGACATTTTTGGCACCGGCATCCTGCAAGAAAAATAATAAGTCATGCACTTCATGTTCCTTCAATGAATGTCCTTCAAATGCTTTTGCCATCACGGGGAAGGGAGGATTGTCGAGGATAGCTTTCACCCCTTTTTCTCCTAAATTGGCGAAGGAATTGGAAAGGTCTTTGGTCGAAAAGCTATTCTCCGAGAAAAAGGCGTGACTCAAGCCGTTGTGGCAAGTGATACACGAGGGACCGCCATTGGCGAACCTTACCCTCCCCTCGAAGAGGTTTTTCCCGTTGGACAAGTCTTCCGGTTTAGCATCTGTTAAGACGGAAACGGTTTCCGCTGCTGCACCCGTTCCCCCGGTTGAATTTTCAGCGATATAGCTCAGAAGTGATTTTATTTCTGCGTCGGAAATCATAGGGTCTGGCATGATAACCTTATTATTTTCTTCGAATAATGCTACTGCATCCGCGTCGCCGCTTTTAATCATGGTTTGAGAAGAATGGATAAAGGTGAGCAGCCAATCTTCCGAATGCCTGTCTTTAACATTGGCAAGGTCTGGACCTACCAGTCTACCGCCGCCGATGGTGTGGCAGATGCCGCATTTCAATTTGAACAAATCTGCCCCTCCGCCCTGCGAAAAGGACTGCGCTGTCCAAATCAAACTGAAAAAGAGAACCAAGCTTAATATCTTTTTCATATTTAATACCTTTTTTTGTTGCGCTGTTATAGGTTATTTCGTTGGCTAGCTCAAAATTAGTTGCCAAATAATAAATGGAAAATTTTCTCAACCGGGTGTTTTTTGGTTATTTGAATTAAAAAATTCCGGCTTGAAAGTAAGCATCATCCAACCCCAGTATTGAAATTGATTTTTATCTCCCCCTTTTAAAACTTCCATTGAAGAAGAAGGCAACATCACAGACCAACCGCCTTTGAAATTCACTCGGGGAAGAATTTTGTAATTGAGCACCAAATCTATTTCTGCACCCAAGCCTTTATCAATTGCCCTTCCTAGATTCTCCGGGTCAATCACATTGTCCGACAGGAGGAAATAGTGAAAGGTAGAAGCAAGTGATGTTTTAGAAGAAAATTTATAATTCACCTTTCCGTAAATATCCGTCAATCCTCCACTACGTGTATTAGCCGGGATATTCAGGAAATAATCCATGAAGCCATAAAATTTATGATTGGTGGCATACAGGGTATGGAAACTATTGTTTTTCTCATTATTCACATCCATGGCATCGGTGCCGGAAAGAACATCCACCCCTACTCCAAAGGTTGTGTTATTTGATTTATAGGATGCAGATAACGCCAACATATAAGCGTTGATATTCCGATGATTGGCGTTCTTTCCAAACTGATAATAAAAGGTACTTTTCAATTGCAGACCGCCGCTCTTCAGTACAAGATGTGGTCCCATCGTTCCTCTGTAAAGTATATTGCTTGTCGAATCGGCGGTCTGGAACCCATCTGTAAGCCCGATGAAACTCATTTGAAGTTTCTCTGCAAAAGTTTTGTTCAGCCAGAAAAAAGAAAGAACCCTGTAATTATTTAAGGTATATTTGGTTTTAAACAGGGTCTCACTTGCATTATTATAGGCTAGCCCGAGGTGAGCTTTCCATCCGTTATTTTTATATTTAAGCACCATTCCATCGTGGCTTCTGGCCTGTTGCACCCAATTGACATTGCCAAGCAGGCGGTGGTCGTCATAGACGAGTTCCTGCCTGCCTACTTTCAAACTCACCTTCTCGCTTAGAAGAAGTTCTCCCCAAGCTTCATGCAGGGCTAAGGAAGATTGGTCTTTCAATTGCTCCTCATCGCCCCAAACCCGGACATCTTGGACTGACAGAAACACCTTAAAATTCTTGTCTTTATAATCGAGGTTTAACCTGCTTCGTTGGGAAACCAAAATGGCTGTCTCAGATGAGTTACCTGCCAATGTTCGGTATCCATGCCGAAACTCTGCCCGAGGCCTCAGTTCTCCACTAAAAATTAATTGCGCGGAAGCATAATTTGGCAGACCAATTAAAAAAATAGTAATTGCTATCCAGTATCCTAAATAACGCCAAGCTAAAACCATTTAAATTTGTATTTCATTTAACATAAAAAATACCCTTCTCCAACCTGCTGATCCGAATTAGACCAACATTCCAATTTTTATTTTGGCGATTGCCTGGAGTAAAATATTTTGAAAAGAAGATATCTTTAAAGCTTTTGCTGAATGGTCATAAGTTAAAATTCATTTACCCCTTGTTTCTCATTGTTAAAGCCAAAGGTAAAAGGTGAGAAAAATCAGGCTGGTGATAAATGTCACTAATTTTCATGATTTTTGTCATCAAAAAATCAGCTCTTTTTTACTTATGCGAGGGTTAGCAGGAAACTGATTGAGGTGGAAATGTGAAAAAGTGTGGGTGATAGAATCATTACCTTCCCACTTTATGGAGCCATTCCTCAATTCACAAACCAGGGAAAAAGGCATCTTCGAAATGCTCGATGGAGTAGTCTTTTTGGTTTTTCAAAAGAATGGAGATGATGTCGAAGCGGATTTCCCAGTCATGACCTATTTTTTTCATGTAAATGGAAGCAGCGTCGGCGATGAGTTGTTCTTTGCGTTTGGTTATAAAGTCTTCCGGTTTTCCAAAAAAATCTGAACTTCGAGTCTTCACCTCAACGAATACGAGCACCTCTTTTTCTTTTGCGATGATGTCAATTTCTGCTTTGCTGAAGCGCCAGTTTGTTTCTAATATTCGAAAGCCTTTCTTTTTTAGAAATGCAACCGCCAAAGCTTCTCCGTACCTGCCCGTTTCGAGATGTTTTGCCATGTTATTGTTGAAAAAAATTGATCGTTTCTCCAATTCTTTCGCACAAACAAGCTAGTTGATGTCGTAGATATTATCCTCATGGAAAACACAAAGTAAGGGTAAATTCAGGGCATTTTTGTAACCATATCAGGATAAATAGTTTTAATTATCCTGCTTTGTCCATCATTTTCCGGCTTTCAATTTAATGATAAAGGAATGCTATTTCCCTTCGTAAGGATGCCAATTTCTGCTTTGTTGAAGCTTTTCCGAGAAGGTCTGTTGCGAGCTGTTTTACCCTCATTTTTATTTAATACCTTGCGCTTTTAAATCAGCAGAATAGTACGATAAACCCAAATTAGGGTGCAATTAACTCTGAACCCTTGAACCCATTTTCTAATGGAAAAATTAACTTTTGATTACTCAAACGCACTAGCGTTTGTAAAGGAACACGAAATCCGTTTCTTGGAAAACCAAGTCGAAGGGGCTGCCTCGATTTTAGATTCCAAAAGCGGGCCGGGCAATGATTTTTTGGGATGGTTAGATTTGCCTCAAACCTACGACCGAAAGGAATTCGAACAAATAAAAAAAGCCGCCCAGAAGATTAGACAGCAATCCGAAGTGCTTGTCGTTATTGGCATCGGCGGGTCTTATTTGGGGGCTAAAGCGGCGATTGAATTCTTGTCCCATTCCTTCTTCAATAACCTGCCTTCCGAAAAAAGGAAAGCGCCTGAAATCTATTTTGCCGGGACTAATATTTCCAGCACCTACCTAGCTCATTTGTTGGAAATAATCGGCGAGAGGAGTTTTTCCCTCAATGTCATTTCCAAATCCGGCACCACTACCGAACCGGCTATTGCCTTTCGCTTTTTAAAGAAAAAACTGGAAGAAAAGTATGGAAAATCGGGTGCGAAAGAGCGCATTTTTGCCACGACCGACCGACGAAAAGGTGCCTTGAAAAAACTCGCTGAGCAGGAAGGCTACGAAACCTTTGTCGTACCCGACGATGTGGGTGGCAGGTTTTCTGTTCTCACCCCGGTGGGTTTGCTGCCGATTGCCGCAGCCGGGATTGACATCGACGCGTTGATGCTTGGCGCGGCCGATGCGGTGGAATCCTTCAAAGCGCCTTTGGCGGAAAATCCCTGCCACCAATACGCCGTCCTTCGAAACACCCTATACCGGAAGGGGAAAATGATTGAATTACTCATCAATTACGAAACTCGATTTCACTTTCTGGCAGAGTGGTGGAAGCAATTGTTTGGCGAGTCGGAAGGTAAAGACGGAAAAGGAATTTTCCCTGCGGCAGCCGATTTCACAAGCGATTTGCACTCTTTGGGGCAGTACATTCAGGATGGGCGGCGCCAGTTGTTCGAAACCGTTCTTCAGGTGGAAAAACCCGAAACAGACCTTCTCCTTGAAGCAATGGAAGGAGACCTCGACGGCTTGAATTACCTTGCCGGAAAAACGATGGATTTCGTTAATAATAAAGCAGCCGAAGGAACATTGATGGCACATGTAAAGGGCGGCGTGCCGAATTTACTCATCCGTATTCCTGCTGCCACGCCCTATCATTTGGGCTGCTTGTTTTTCTTTTTTGAAAAAGCCTGCGCTATCAGCGGCTATCTACTGGGTGTGAATCCATTTGATCAACCCGGCGTAGAAACCTACAAGAAAAACATGTTTCGATTGCTAGGAAAACCGGAGGCTTGATAAACCCTTTATTTGTGAACTCGACAAATCATAAATTATGATGAAAAAATTAGTTGAAACTTTCCCTGAACAACTCGCAGAGGCTTTGGAGATAGGACGAAGCGCCAATATTAGGATGGGGGAACACCCGATTCACAATGTTTTTATCGCCGGAATGGGAGGGTCAGGAATCGGTGGCAATTTTGTAGAAGCTATTGCCCGGGAAGAATGCCCGGTACCGATTAGCGTTGGCAAGGGGTATGATATTCCTAAGTATGTGAATGAAAACACTTTGTGCATAACTTCCTCCTATTCAGGAAATACGGAAGAAACTTTGTCTGCTTTTGAGCAAATGTTGAAAACAGGTGCAAAGATTGTTTGCGTCTCATCCGGCGGGAAGTTGATTGAGATGGCGAAGAAAAACAAATTGGACTTCATCCAATTGCCAGGTGGAAAACCCTCTCCTCGTGCCTGCCTCGGTTATTCTTTTGTGCAACAGTTGTGGATTTTGCGAAAGCTTAATTTAATTTCTGAAACATCTCTCTTGGGAGTTTCTGAAAGTATTAAATTGCTCCAAAATCAGCAGGAAGACATTAAAAGCCGGGCGCGCAAAATTGCGGAAAGCCTGAAAGACAAAATCCCCGTCATTTATACTTCCGATAAATTTGAACCAGTGGCCCTTCGCTTCAGGCAACAGTTAAACGAAAATGCCAAAATGCTGGCTTGGCATCAGGTAGTTCCGGAAATGAACCACAACGAGTTGGTGGGTTGGCAAACGAAGGATAATCGCCTGGCTGTCATTTGGTTGCGCGACGACCACGAATTCGGCCGCACAGCCGTTCGGATGGTCATAACCAAAGAAATCGTCGCCAAATACGCCGTGCCGGTGTTAGAAATTTTCTCAAAAGGAAAGTCTTTCGTAGACCGCGCAATGTACTTGGTTCACTTAGTAGATTGGGCCTCCGTTTACCTGGCGGAATTGAGAGGCGTGGATGTGATGGAAATCAAAGTGATTGATTTTTTGAAGAGGGAGTTGGCGAAGGTCTGATTCTTTTCCAACGGCGGTGCGACCAAAGCCAATTTTCAGGTCGTTTTCGGATAATTTTTTCCAGCTTTTCGGCAAAGCGTTTCGTGATTTCTCCTTCTTCCAAAACCTTTGGATTTGGGCACAATTCTGAAAAGGTCATCTCGTAGCGACCTCTTCTAATTCGTTGGATATCAAAATAATAGACCGGGTATCCCGTTCGGCGTGCTATTTTGTCCGCCCCATGGAGGAAAGGGGTTTCTTGATTTAAAAATGGAAGCCAATGGGAGTTCCTGACATCCGAAGGCGATTGGTCGGCGATAAAAACGAAGAGGCAGGGCTGGTTTTTTAATTTTACCATAGTCCGCCCTATTTGTGCCATTTTGACCATTTGCACCCCCCATTTTTGTCGACCTCGATTCAAATAGCGATCTATGCGGTGATTCCTAAGCGGTTTAAAAACGACCACGACTTTGTGATTAACAAAAAGCTGAAATGGAAGAAGCCCCCACTCCCAATTGGCGAAATGGCTGCCGACGAGGATGGCGCTTTGCCCGGCTTCAAGCAAGTCGTTGAAAATTTCGGGATTGACATATAGGGAGCGATTCAGCAGCGATTTTTTGCTCATCGTCAGCCCTTTAATGCTTTCCAAAAGTACGTCGCAAAAATTCCCGTAAAAGCCCCTCGCCATCCTCTTAATTTCCCTGTCGGATTTTTCCGGGAACGCATTTTGGAGGTTCGTTTCGATAACTTGGTAGCGGTATCTAAAAAGGTGAAAAAAGAGAAAAGCAAGACTGTCAGAGAGTATGTAAAGAATCCGGAAAGGAAGGCAGGAAAACAAACTTACCACCATGCGAAGAAAAAAATATCCGGCTTTTTCCATTCAAATTAAAAGTAGTTGTTTCGAAAAGAGCAAAAGGAAAAGGCTAAGTTATAAATATATAGTGTTCTGATTTACCATTCCCGCTCATTTGAGAAAATACCACTAAAAAATCCCTAAGAATGAGTACCAATCTTAGGGATTTTTTCGGAAAGAGTCAATTATTGTTATTGTTCCCAAAGCCGGAATTGCTTGCCGGAACGCCTTCGGGTTCAGGCGGCTTAGGATGCACTTTGCCTTTGATTTTCAATACGTGCTTTTCAGTTTTTTCATTCGTCGTCAAAGTCACCGTTTTTGTGAAAGGACCAAGGCGTTTGGTGTCGTAGCGGACTTCAATTTCAGCAGCTTCTCCTGGTAGAATGGCATTCTTCGGATAGCTTGGCACCGTACAACCGCAACTTCCCTTTGCGTTTTTAATGATTAGTGGTTCGGTACCGGTATTCGTGAATTTGAAGATGCGAAGCGGGTCAGAACTCTGTTCGATTTCGCCGTAATTGATTTCCATCGTTTCAAAGGTCATAACGGGACCCTCGTTCGTTTCGGGTGTTTTTGCATTTTGGTCAGTGGCTTCTTTTTGTGCAAAAGAAACCGTTACCGCCAATGCTAAAACAGCTACAATTGAAAGTATTTTCTTCATCAGAATGTTTTTTTAGTTCGTAAAAAATAGATTGCAAAAATAGGTATTTAAAATGACAAAAAGAAAAATTTGTCCGCATTACAACGTTAATGAGCTGTTAATTCAACCTTGGAAAGTTCGTTTATTTGCAACATTAATTAGTGGTAAAAAATTAATTTTAGGTGCTTAAAAAAAACTCCATTTCTGCTTGTCAGTATCATTCCAAAGTAGGATAATTATCTTCATTGCCAAACCATCTCCACTTTAAAACATCTGCAAAACCAATGGCGAAAGAATATAAAACCAGCAGGCTTGCCCCAACAATAGCCGGAAAATAAATTCCTCTCGGCAAAACAAAGCAACCGATAAATGAACTCATCAATAAGACGGCGATTATTTTGGCGAAACGGAACCGCTTTTCAGGTTGGCGTGGGTCTTTAAGGTAGAAAATTAATAAAAAATAGACGTAACGAAGCAGTCCTATTGACAATATCCAATGCCCCAAAAGTCCCCGGTTTAGGGTCAAAATACTTCCGAGAAGAACCAGGAAAGCATCGGTTTCGGCATCGAGATAAGCCCCAAAAATGGAGGCAGTCCCAAAACGCCTGGCCAAGCAACCGTCCAATCCATCTGCCAGCAATACACAGAGAAAAAGCATGCCGATTTGAAAATTTGAAAAATGCCCTTGAAAAAATAATAAGAAGAGCAAGGCCAGCAATCGAAAGGTGGTTACGGCGTTGGCAGCCTCAAACAAAAAGCCGGGGCTTTGGTAGCTGGAAAATTGTAGGCGAAAGAGCAGGAAAAAAGAAAAAGTGGCGAGGAAAGCAAGTGGCAAAAAAGAATCAAAAATCAAAAAGAAGAATGCCGTAGCACTTAACAAAATGGAATGTAAAAGCATCCACTTGTCTATCCTAGTTCGATTCTCCACTTGGAATTTTTTAAGACTTCTCCACTTCGGGCATTTTGCATTCTTCGTCGGTATTTTTACCACAGACGGGGCACTCGCCTATTTGATTTTTCAGCATCGGGTTGTTGGTCGCACAAGTACCTCTGAATTCCTTCCCTGTAAATATTTGGCGAATGTTGATGAGGGCAAAAGACAACCCAAAAGCGACGAAAATGATTCCTAAAACATACAAAAATTCCATATCTATAAATTAAATGCCCCTGGCAGGTGAAGAACATATTTTAACTTCATCGGAAAATATTATCGTTTAAAACACTCGGTGCTGTTTAATGGTTTATTTTTGCATCTCCGGCTTAGCTTTTTATCGGAAAAAGCTTTCAGATAAAAAGCATTGCCTTAGACTTTACAAAAGTAGAACAAAATGGCTGCAAAACCGAACCTTCATCCCAATAAACTCGAAGCCTTTGATCGTTTGCTGACGATTATGGACGAATTGCGGGCAAAATGTCCATGGGACCGCAAGCAAACCTTCCAAAGCCTCCGCAACCTGACAATCGAAGAAACTTATGAACTGGCCGACGCCATTTTGGATGAAGACCTCGAGGACATCAAGGAAGAGATTGGCGACATTATGTTGCACATGGTCTTTTATGCCAAAATAGCGGAAGAGAAAAAAGCTTTCGGCATCGGTGATGCCCTTCATGCCGTTTGCGATAAGCTGGTCAAGCGGCATCCGCACATTTACGGGGATGCCGAAAATTCGGGGAAATTGGTACAGGTCGCCGGCGAAGAGGACGTAAAAAGAAACTGGGAGAAACTGAAATTGAGAGAAGGTAAGAAATCGGTCTTGCAGGGAGTTCCCCAATCTCTTCCGGCAATGGTGAAGGCTTACCGAATGCAGGAAAAAACGGCTCAGGTGGGCTTTGAATGGGAGAATTCACCGCAAGTTTGGGAAAAAGTAGAGGAAGAATTAGCTGAATTTAAAGAGACCATGACAAAAGACCTTCCGCTGGTAGAACGGGAAAAGGAATTCGGAGATGTGTTGTTTTCTCTCATTAATTTTGCCCGTTTTCAGGGCATCGAACCGGAAACGGCATTGGAACGGGTAAATCAAAAATTCAAGCGGCGATTTCAGTATATCGAAGCCAACGCGCCAAAAAACCTCGAAGAAATGAGTTTGATGGAGATGGATGCATTGTGGAACAAAGCCAAAGAATTGAATCTTGAATAATGACTTCAAAACTTGATTGCCGTGTTCAAAAATGACCTCTGTATTGCCCTTTTTGCACATTATTCATTTTTCAAATTATTCGCTACATTTGCAACAAATTATTGAAAAGGAGAAGGTGCTTTGCTAAATCATTCCTATGAGTACTTCTATGAAAAAAATAGAATTGGATATAGTTGCGCTATCGCATAGCGTTACCCAATCGCACAATTATGCCGTGGTTTTAGGCGAGCAAAATGGTTCGAGAAGACTCCCAATCGTCATTGGCGGTTTTGAGGCACAGGCCATTGCCGTGGCAATGGAACGAATGACGCCCAATCGCCCTTTGACCCACGATTTGTTTAAAAACACCCTGGAAACCTTTGAAGTAGATTTGAAAGAAGTGGTTATCAATAATTTGTTGGACGGGATTTTTTATGCCAGGCTTATTTGCATCCAAAATGGGCAAACGGTAGAAATAGACTCTCGCACCTCCGATGCTTTGGCGATGGCTGTCCGTTTTCAATGTCCAATATATACGTATGAATTTATTTTGGATGCTGCCGGAGTGGTATTGGAAGACCCTGAAAATCCCGCCGGTTCACCCCCGCCAAAGAAAAGAAAACGGAAGGGCGTCACGCTAGGATCCTACTCAATTGATGAGTTGAGCCGACTGTTGGAAGAAGTTTTGGCAAAAGAAGATTACGAACAAGCCGCAAAAATAAGAGACGAAATCAATAAACGAAAAGAACAGGGCTGAGCCTGTAAGGTTTTGGCAGTTTCTACTTCACGGGGTTGGGCTTTCCCCGGTAACCGCTGCGATGTGAATATTGAGATGTCCTTTTCTTTCAGCAGTTTCCTCCGTGCAGTAGATGCCTTTTTTTTAGGCAGGATACTCCACAAAATTTCTCGGCGTCTCGTACAAGCGCACCTTAAGTTCGTATTTCTCGTCCAAATGTCCCCTCAGGATTTCCCAAATCACGAAACAAATATTTTCGGCAGTAGGTATCCGGTTTTGGAATTCCTCCGTGTCGAGGTTTAAGTTTTTGTGGTCGAAGCGCATTTCTATTTGGGTATAAATCAACTCTTTCAATTGTTTTAAATCAACCAGAAAGCCAGTCTGCGGATCTATTTCTCCCGTAATTTTCACTTCCAATTCATAATTATGTCCGTGATAATTGGGGTTGTTACAGATGCCAAAAACCGCCCGGTTCTTCTCATCCGTCCAATTCGGATTGTGCAGCCGGTGGGCGGCATTAAAATGCGCTTTTCGAAAAACAGAAATTCTCATGGTTTCGATGTTTGGTGGTGTGCTTTGATGGCGGTCAGTCATTTAATGGGAAGGATTTAATAGAAATCCTGCAACTTTCAAGTCAGGTCCTTCAACCAAAAACTTTTTTCCAACACAATTCGTCCCTTTTCATTTCTAACAACATTTGCGCATTCTACCTGCGGTGCGTGTTCAAAAAACAGCAGCCAGGAATTTTCAACGGCTTTCTCCAGCAAAAATGTTTTTTCTCGCATCGTGGCCAAAGGGCGTACATCATAACTCATCACATAGGGAAGGCTAATGTGCCAGGAGGAAGGGATTAAATCAGCACAATATACCAGTTTTTTATCTCCCCAATCGATGTGGAGTAGCATCATTGCCTCGGTATGCCCGTAAACAAATTGAACCTGAATACCGGGAAGCCACTCTACCTTATCTCCTTGAACATCAATAAATTGCAAAACACCGGACTCTTGTAAAGGCACAAAATTTTCTTTCAAAAAAGAATATTCTTCTCGTGGATTTGGGTGCATAGCCCATTTCCAATGCACTTCATTGGACCAATAGATAGCATCGGGAAAGGTGGGTACTAAATGGCCAATTGGGTCTTTTTTCACCGCCCCGCCGCAGTGGTCAAAGTGCAAATGCGTCAAAAAAACGTCTGTAATTTCCTCTGGCTGAATGCCTTCTTCGAGGAGTGACCTCAAAAGATTTTCTTCTCCATGCGGTTGGAAGTGAGTGCGAAACTTCTCGCCTTGCTTGTCGCCAAGACCTGTATCTACCAATATTTTCCGCTTGCCCGTTTCAATTAACAGACACCGCATCGCCCAAGTGCACAAATTTTTCTCATCTGGTGGGTTGAGGTTTTGCCAAAGCTGCTTCGGAACTACACCAAACATGGCGCCGCCATCGAGTTTGAAAAAGCCTGTATTTATGGTAGTCAATTTCATTTTTTGCCAAAACCAATGTGCTGTTTAGGGGCGTTCAACTCCTTTTTGAGTGCGACCATGCGAATGGCGGTCACGGCTGCTTCGATTCCTTTATTGCCAAGTTTTCCACCGGCCCGGTCGAGTGCCTGTTCCAAAGAATTGGGTGTCAAAACACCGAAAACCACTGGCTTGCCCGTTGCGATGCCCAACTGAACCAAACCGTTTGCGACGGCTTTGTTGATGTATTCGTTGTGACGGGTTTCTCCCTGAATGACGCAGCCGAGGCAAATGACCGCATCCAATTTTTTGCCAGCCATCAACATTTTGGCAGCAGTGGGCAATTCAAAAGCCCCCGGCACCTGAATGGTATGGATGTTCGCCTTTTGGCCTCCGTGTTTCAACAGGGTCTCATAGCAGCCTTCATAAAGTGAATGCGTCACTTTGGCATTCCATTCCGCGACGGCGATGCCAAAAGAAAATTCTTTCGCCGATGGAACTGATTCTTGTTCGTAATTGGAAAGATTATTTAATGCGCTTGCCATGCTTGCTTATAAGTGAATAAATTATTGCAACATACAAAAAAAGGTAAGATTCATCGAACCTTACCTCTGTATTTTTCACGATTGTGTGAAAATCCGTGGGGTCACAACTTGTTTACACTTTAGATTTTATCCGGATGAGGTATTTGTCAATATCCCTCCCGTCCGCTGAATTGGGGTATTTGTTTTTGATCTTTTGGTACATCTTTTGGGCTTGTGCAAAATTGCCGAGTTTTTCATGCAACATGCCGAGTTTTTTCAGGTAATACGGAGTCAGGGTTTCATTTTCCCGGACCGTTGCCGCTTTTTTATAGTAGCGCAGGGCTTTGTCAAAATCATTTTTTTCAGACCAGGCATCTCCCAAAACTCCATTTTTCATTATCGGCATCACTTCGCCCTTGGCATCAAAGTCACTCATATAAGCAATAGCAGCATCGAATTTTCCCAAGTTCAAATAGCTGACTGCTGCGTAGTAATTTGCAGCATTAGCAGAGCTGGTGCCTCCAAAATTATCTATGGCATCGAGGATGCCTCCGTAACCGCCGCCCGGATTTGTTAAAGCAAGAGCAAAAGAGTCCCTTCCAAACTGATATTCAGCCTGAAACAATTGCGCCACCGCTTTTTCCTGACGAGGCCTAATGAACAGGTTATTATAGGCAAACCATCCACCAACTAAAATGGCGATGCCCGTCAGAATTCCAAAGATTGTTTTTTGATTGCGGTCGAGAAAATCCTGCGCGTGGTCCCGCGCTTCGACGATATCAACTAAAACCTCTTCCTGTTTTTTCCGGTTTCTTTTTCTGCGTGCCATATTAAAAATGATACTTTGTTATTCAAAATTTAGTCGCTACAGACGCGTCTTTATCAAAAATCAATGATTTTCCAGCATTCAGAATTCGCCTGGCAACCCTTTTTTTCAAAACGCCGCAAAAGTAATTAATCTTTTGATACATTGCTTATTTTGCAATGAAAAATGCACAATACCTTCCTCCAAAACAAGGTCCGGGTTATGGGACAAGTCAGCTTTCAATCTTTAATAAAGGGATAGTCTGCCTGCGTGTAGTTGTCTTTGAACAAGTCTTCGGGATGTGGATAAGGTGATTCTTCAGCGAATTTGACAGCCTCCCCGATTTCTACTTTTATTCGGTCATTGATGCGCTGAATGTCAGCTTTTGTTGCCACTCCCAAATCTAAAATCCTATTTTCAGTGGTCTTTACCGGGTCTTGTTCTTTGTACTCATTCACCTCATCTTTAGAGCGATACCTTGCCGGGTCGGAGACCGAATGCCCTTTGTAACGATAGGTTTTGATTTCCAAAAAGTAGGGCCCTTTCCCGGAGCGGATGTGTTTTGCGGCCTTCAGAACCCCCTCATGAACTGCTTCGGGTTTCATTCCATCAATGGCTTCACTAGGCATACTATACCCCAAACCAAGCTGATAAATGTCTCGGACGTTACTCGTTCGTGCCACGGAAGTCCCCATGGCATATTGATTGTTTTCACAAATGTATAGAACCGGCAACTGCCAACTCATCGCCATGT
>CAZJYF010000033.1:0-15533 GCA_964549665.1 uncultured Saprospiraceae bacterium | reverse complement strand
TTGCAGGCAACGAAGTGGCTCAACATTACCGGCAAACAAAAAAAAAATCGGGTGGTCGGCATCGACGAAACGAACCTGACGGAACTGTTGGAAGAAATGGAGGAATTGGACAACGAAAAATTGCGGATTGTTTTGATTAAATCTTTGGACGATTTGCGCGAAAAAGAAATTGAAATACTCGAATTGCGCTTTTTTGAACAGCGCCCTTTCAAAGAAATCGCCACCATTTTAGACATCACCGAAAGCAATGCTAAAGTGCGAACGTACCGCGTTTTAGAACGGTTGAAAAAGCGAATTTTGGGAAACTTGATTGAGTAGTCATTGGTCGTGAAATAATTAGGTTTAGGTTTACTAAACTTTGAAAGTTTAGTAAACCTGCGGTTAGTTAAGTCGAAATTGAATAACATGAAAAACAACTACCATATAAATAGAAATCCCAATAAATTGAGCAGTGAAGAAATTTCCAGGTATAAAGATTTCGATGCCCTGCTGAAGCAATTCCGCCAAAACCCTTCGACAAAAAGACCCGAAGCTATTCGCAGGTTGCTTTTTCGCTACGGGTGGCTTGCTGTTGCAGCCGTTGCAGTGATTCTCTACTTCGTAAGTGGCGTGAAAACCGAATCCAATTATTTGAAAAAGGAAAAGCAGTTTTTTGCTGCGCGCCCCTTCGTTCAACCTCCCCTGCCGGTAAAACCCACCTTGGCAAGTTTTAAAATCAATGCGAACGAGGGGGGTGTATTTGAATACGAAAGCGGCTCGAAATTGATTGTGCCTCCCGCCTCTTTCATCGATACCAAAGGAAATTTGGTAGAAGGTCGGGTCAATCTGCGTTACCGGGAGTTCCACGATTACGTCGATTTTTTTCTCTCCGGCATCCCCATGGTGTACGACTCGGCGGGGGTGCGCTACACCCTTGAATCGGCTGGCATGATGGAACTTTTTGCGGAGAAAGACGGACAGCGGGTAAAAATGGCTCCCGGAAAAACCATCGCCGTCGAATTGGTTTCCAACGTCATCATGCCCCCCCAATTGAACGTGCCGCCGAATTACAACATCTACAAATTGAATGAAACGGCTCGCAATTGGGTCTATCAGGACATCGACAATCTTCAATTGGTGGAAGACGAATTGGCAAACCCGAAATTCAGGGACGAAGACCCTTTGCTTTCCATGGAAGAAGCATTGGAAAAAAAATTGGAGGAGATTGAAAAAAGAGAGGCAAAAGCCGAGGCAGCAATCGAAGCTTCGATACCCAAACCACGGGAGCCTGTGAAGCCCTTGCGGGCAAACGGCTCGGGTTTTGTATTCGATTTTGATTTGGAAAATTTGGGGGACAGCTTTACGGATAATGCCTTGCCAAACAGCATCGAAGAAGCTTATCGGGATACGAAAAAAGAGTTGACTGAAATGAAAGGCCGCTTTGAAAGTATGCTTTGGCAGGTAAGCCCCCAATCCAATGTCACGGAAGCCCAATTGCAGGCCCCGGACGGATATTGGGACGACATTCGCTTGCGCAAACTCAATAATCGGGACTATGAGTTGACGCTCATCGAAGGGACGGAAGCGCTGAAAGTTATCGTCAACCCGGTTTTGTCGGGCAACGATTACGAACAGGCTTTGGAAGAATTCGACCGCGAATACGCCGATTTTTCCCGCCAAATGGAAGAAAGGGAAGCGCAATTGAGAACGCGGAAAGAAGCCCTCCAAAAAGAAATCGAAGAAAAAAAGCGCATCGCTCGCGAAGCTTTCGATAAAAAACTGGCCGCCTGGCGCGCCAAAGGACAGGATTTCATCGTCACGCGGGAAATTATCAAACGAAAAGTAATCAACCGTTTCCGGGCGACTAGCTTCGGCATCTGGAACTGCGACCGGCCCCTGCCGCCCCAAATAATGGCCCTGAAAGCCAATTTTGTCAATCAACACGGCGAAGCATACGAGAACAACATCGCCTATTTGGTCGATAAAAGCCGAAATACCGTCGTTCGCTTTTTGGCGGTAAAAAACAGGACTATTCACTTTAACCGCCATTCACAAAACCTTTTATGGCTGGTCACCGAAGACAATAAAATCGCCGTGTTCCGCCCCGCCGATTTCAAACGCATCAATCGAGCCGAAGACAGCTACCAATTCGTTCTTCAACTGGTGGATAGGGAAATTAAAAGCGAAGCCGACGTGCGGGAGATTCTCTATTTTTAGGGGCTAAATCTATAGGGTGAACCTTCCAAAAAGCAAAAAAAAACGACCTTGTCAAAAATAGAATAGAATAGTCAAGATGTGAGAAAGTTAATATCTCATTAAGGAGGGTAGGATTTATAAAATGGCAGAAAGGCCTTTTTTTTCTTGTTTGGAGAGTTCCCGCACAAGCCCCATTCTTTTAGTTTTCAATAATTTCTATTTCTTCTCTCCTTACAGCCTTATTAATTTTCCACTGACCGTGCCCTTTGAAGTAAGGATAGAGAAATAATAACTGCCAACCATTAAATCCCCAACCGGCAAGGCCAAATTCACCTTTCCTATACTCACTCCTTCGTCGAAGGACTTCACTTTTTTTCCGCTGTCATCGAAAATCACGATTTGAAGGGGTGTCTTTAACGTCAGTTCAAAATTAAGGTTCAGAACTTCATCTGCTGGGTTGGGATAAGCATTTACAAAAGACAGGTATTGGTCAAAACGAACAAGGACACCGGTCACTAATTCGACCGACAATTCATCCACCTGAAGAATGCTTCCGAGAAACGCGGAGGGAGGGTCGACGTTGAGGTTGCTCGGTGAAAAACCGACCAGCATGGTATCCGGTTGTGCAGACCAATTGAAATCGAAAGGAATTTCGAAGGCGGTGTAATCACCGGCGGGTGGCAAGGAAACCTCAACCGTGGCAATTGAATCGCTCTGTTGAGTTGCCTCATTCCATTTGGTAAACTGCACCAAGAAAAGGGAGCTATCCGTTCCCAAAGGGGCATATTTATAAAAGCCATTAATTTTTTGTGGGGTGTTAAAAATGGGGAAACCGCCTGTTATATCCTCCTCGCCTAATTGCCCCAAAATGGCAAAACTGCCAAATGGTTCACCGTCGAAAAAAGAAAGTTTATTTTCCAACCTGATGGCAAAATCACCCGAATAAGCATCGGTGGTTTTGGTCACAGAAGGGTTTGAAGGGAAGTTGAAAAGGTTACTGGTGACCCATCCGTCATCCGGGTCCTCGGTGATGATGTCCGTCCATTCTTCAAAGCCGCCATTGGGAAAAGGCTCGGTCGAACCGATAAATTCGAGGTCATCGATGAAAATCACGTTGCCTGCCACTGCGTTGTCAAAATCCATTGAGGTGATCAAAATAAAGACAAACGAATCCGGCTCAATCGGTTGCTGGGAAGAAATGGGTATTTTAAATTGCTCATAATTATCCTGGACACCGGAGAACTGCTGGACGCTTTGGGAGATTGGCACTCCGTTCAAAGTGAAAATAATGAACAGTAAAGCCGAATCGCCCGGGCTTATGTCGTATTTCGCAAAGCCGCTCAGGGTGTCGGGTAATTCGCTGTAGGGATAACCGCCAATTAAACCTTCCTGCCCAGGACTGCCAATGGCAATGGCTCCCGAAATGACTTGGCTGTCCAACTGTATGGATTCCAATTTTATGGCAAACTCTCCGCTGTGAGCGTCCACGGTTTGCGTCACATTGGCGCCTACTCCTGAAAAGAAGGCTTGGAAATTGGTCGTCCAGAAATGGACCGGCTCAGAGTAGAAAAAATTCTCCGACCAGTTTTCAAACCCTGCATTGGGAATATTTTGGCTTTGAACAAGGGAAAGAAAAAAAAATGGAGAAATCGAAAGAAAAAAGAGGGACTTTTTCATGATAGGAAGTATTGAATTTATTTGCATACACCCTTTTTATTGGGTGATAATCAATTACCATGTTACAAGTTCAAAATTCCAAACCCCAAAAATTATCTTTCATTTTCAATCAAATTACCTCAACTAATAGCATTTGTTATTCCATTCATTGGGTGCAAATTTTTCTTCAATGGTTCCGAAAAAAAGGTTTATATCTAAAGCTAAAAAGAAAGGACCTAGAGCAAAAAAGGATTTTGTTGGAACCACAATGGATCGTGAAGGGCGGTTTATCGAGCAATCATTTGTAGGTTGAACGTTGAAAACAGGAGGTTCAAAGACTTTTACAAGTGTAGTAATTAACCTACTCTTTACCCTTTCGGGGAGGCATCCCCTGTAGGGCCCCATCTTCGATAATACTGCTCGGTAGAAGAAGTGCTAAGATACAAACTCCCACCCGACATTACAAATAATACGCACCTAAAATGTGCACGAGTTCGGAAACTTCAGAGTACTCCGAGAAGCCTTTTACTCCAAAATGTGGACACAGTCTCTCCCCAAACATCTCGGGTGGTGGTCCTGACATTTATTACCTGCAAGTGGAAAGGAAGATAAAAGATTGCCAATAACCATTCGTCTGCCTCTAATTCCCTGTTCCTCCTTTCAATTTGTCATTGGCTGCATGCCGTTTTGCATCTCTTCGGGATTTCTTTTCGAGGCTTTTGGTCAGCGCTTCTGTGAGGTCCACTCCTGTTTGATTGGCCAGGCAAATTAATACGAAAAGAACGTCTGCCATCTCTCCGGCCAAGTCATCTTTGGCACTGGCTTCCTGGGCTTTGGTTTTAAAAGATTGCTCCCCGTAAATTCGCGCCATCAAGCGGGCCACCTCGCCTACTTCTTCGGCCAAAATCGCCGTATTTGTCAATTCATTGTAATAGCGAATACCAATGGTCTTAATCCATTCATCAACACTTTTTTGAGCTTCTATGATTGTCATGGAAAATTTATTTTTTTTCAAAAAAAATTATAAAATTTAAAGTAGTTGTCCTAAAATAGTGGCATTATTACAAAAGCAATCTATAAAAGTATGATAAACAAATATTTGAATGGTGTCAAATTCATAATTTTCTCCCTTTTATTATTAAGTATTGCCCATTGCAAAAACGATAATTCCCCAAAGTCTACACCCCCGGTAGAAGAAGTAACCCTTAAAAAAGACTTCCCCAAAAAACACCTGCCACTCACCGCTAATATTGACTACCTTCGGCTGCGAGACCGCCCTGGGAAGGAGGGCAAGGTGCTCGAAATGCTTTCAAAAGGAGATGTCGTTTTTGAACTCGGAGAGGCGAGCGATTTCACTACCGAAATAAAATTGAGGGGGATATGGTACGACGACCCCTGGATAAAAGTCGAAACCAAAAGCGGAACCGTGGGTTGGGTCTATGGCGGAGGGCTTAGTTTTAAATTGGATGACAGGAACAAAATTACAAGCCTGCTGATCCGGCAACGATTGAAGGCACTCTTCGGAAAAAAATTGGCAGGCAGCGTACTCGAATATCGAAAGCGTTATGAAACGGCTCACACAAGTAGTGAATTTGCTGTCGCCTATCAGGCAGGGGCATCTCTCAGAGATTCTTTAGTGGAAATAATGCACGAAAAAATAGCCGTAGAGGATTACGATAAATTGCCCGACCTCTCTTGGTTGGAGCAGACAATGCCCGGATATAATGCACTTTTGATTGCAGAAGGAACCCTGTTTCACCTTTTTGCGAATTTTAATGAAATGGCTGAAAAGGTTCGAAAAACGAAGGGAAAAGAGGATGATGAATTCGTTGAGTTGGGCAGGGCAATCTATCTGGCCGACAGTATCGAGAATTTTTTTCCTGGCTGGATTGTGCAAATGACCGATTACAAAGGCTGCAGTGAATTGGGTAGTGGAATCCACAACCGGGTATTGGACCAAATGAATAAAACTCTGGCCAACAGCGACTTATTCGAGATTGCCATTGAAAAAGCAAAAACAGCCTTGGTAAAGGATATTATTGACCCGGCGGTGACTTACTTGAATTCCAAAGAAATGATTTTGGAAGAACTGGATGCTATTTTGTCCGCTGATTACGGAATTTTGACCGCGGAGGATAAAATTGCTTTGCGAACGAGACAAAAGAAGTTCGAGAACCCCAAAGAAAATGGAATCACGGTGAATTGCATGACGATTTATTCCGAATAGGTTGGTGAGAAGGAAATATTCCCTACCCACCAGGGGGGTGAAAACCCAGAAAGAAAAGGGACGAATTTTTATTTTCCTGCTCCATACTTATTTTACTTGAAAAATTATTTTTCACAAAAGCAACCAATATTCATGGGTGTAGTATTCGCTCTAATTACTTCGATAGCACTTGGATTACTGGCCGTGGTCGTTCTCTACCAAATGGTAACTAATTTTCAGCCCGGCAAGAAAAAAACCCAGAAAGACCTTCGCCAAATGAAGGCTGAAATGCAACCCTGGTACAATGATCTCGTACCCTGGGAAAAAGGCGAACTGGAATTGCTGTCGCTCAATCAAATCCACAAAAGGTCTAAAAAGCGAATCGTGGCCAGGTCCAAAGGCATCTTCGTCTCTATTTATCACGAACCGATGATTGCCTACTCCCTTAAAAAATACGTCGGACCCGGAGTCAATGCTTTGTTGTATGCACGCACTGCGCAGCACGAATTTGTTTACCGGATTAAAAAAAAGGGAGTTGAAATTGCCATAGATGAGCAAAAAATAGGAACCCTGAAACCGGACGGAGCTTTTTTTAGCTCCCGAAAAAACAAACTATTGGCACGGGTCAACCGGGATAGCGAAGCTTTATTGCTCCCGGTTATTATTAAAGATAAGGAGGTTGCTAACATCGTCAATCCAAAAAAAACATCAAAAACGAATCCCAGGGCATTTGAATTCGTATCAGACATGGAGAAGGAGGAAGAAGCTTTTTTTCTTTCCCTGGCTATTCTGGAATTGGTGCAAAGAGAGTTGTGAAAAAGTACGCAAAGCGTTACCTGCAGCTACAACTTCTTTCTTTGAAAATGTCAAAAATCCGCTATTCCAAACCTTCTGTTTTCTGCAGGCGAGAGCTCGAAGCTACCGCCATTTTTTGAAAAATTTATTTTCAAAAAATTGCGAATTGTCGATGGAAAATTCTTTTTGCTGAAGATTATACCGGGTAAGTAGTTGCCGAACTATTGATTGTCTGACTCCATAAAAATTGAAATATGTGGCTTAAAAAAACAGCAATAGTTACTTAAATATTAAAGGTTTTGATAATTTGGCGATATTTTTGATACCAACTAGGAATTGCCAAATCCCGAACATATGAATAAAATTTCCAAAACTGGTATCCATCGGCTTCCTGTAATTTGCATTTTCACCTGTGCCTCTTTTCTATTTTATATCGACACCTTCCCGGTGCACGCTATCCTTCATTAAATTTCCAAACTACACAGATTGAGAGAACCTATTTTAACCAATTTAAAATATTGAACTAAAAAAGAATAAAATGAAATCCCCCCAAAGCAGTAAAACACTTAAAAGGCTATCCAAGGTAGCTTTTAGTCTGACCAAGTTTTGTCTTTTGGTTTGGCTTTTTCTAGGAACCCAAAATGTGACCCTATATGCCGAAGGCTCGGTTGATTTCCGAAATTATCCGGGAAACAGGTTGTGGCTCGATACACGAGATAGTCAAGAGATGAAGGTATTCGCCCGAGTGGGTGAATTCATTAACGTTGGTGCAAGCCATGTTGGATTGTCGGGAGGATTTATCCGCGTATTCAACCCTGCAGGTGTTCTTGTTGCCCAATTTAACAATCCCAATGGACCGGGCATCATTTTCAACGATGTGCAAGAACTGAATGGACCCACCGGCGGCGGTACTACCAACGGCGCAGGATATAATCCGGGGGTGGTTCCCGTGACCGAAGAAGGGGTTTGGACGGTGCGCTTCGAGTACCCAAGTTTCCAACTTCTTTCTTTCCTCAATCTGCTGAACTCTGACCCCTGGACGCGGGGCGTAAATCAACCTACTTTTCCGAGGGTTATCCTGGCTTGGGATATCACCGTATCGCAAGGGGCAGCCGGAAATCAAGGAGGCACCTTGCTTACCGGAAGAGTTTACACGAACCGATACGTTTCTATCATTAGTCAGAATGGAAATACGACTTCTCCGACTTTCTATGTATTGACGAAAACCGGCTTTCTTTACCAGGTGGATTTCAACAATACAGACCCTTTCCGGTTCCCGATTTTTTCCAACTCGGTAGGCATCGTCGATGGCAATCAGCAACCTACTTTCCGGTCCCACGGCCGTTTCGATGTCATCCCCGATGATGACCCCAATACTTGGAACCCAGATACTTTTTATCTGTACCTCCCCTGGGCACAGGATTTTGGTTCTATAATCAATAATAAAATATTCTTCAATTTACCCGACCCTAGCATGCCCCAATCGGCGCCGGTCACGGATGTTTTTAATAACAACCCCCATACGACCTGGCTTTTCCATGACGCGCAGAACGTGAATGTGACCATCTCCGGGTTCCACTTTAATGGGGTAGATACCTCCGGAAGCTGCGAGGATAATGTCATGGTTTTCAACCTCGGGGGGCACCTCGTTTTTAACACCGACAAAGGCGGACAGGCCCGTTTGTCGCTCGATTTGGACGGCAATGGCAGCTTCAATGACCCCGTGGACGTGGTCATCTTCGATGAGGTGACGGCGGGAACGGATTCCATTTTTTGGGATGGTTTGGACGGTACGGGAACCCCCCTGGCTGTGCAGAATGGATTCACCCTGAACTACGATTTGCAAATCAGGGCGGGGGAAGTTCACATCCTGGTGCAGGATGTGGAGAACGATAACGGAGGCATCACCTTCAATTTATTGAGCGATGTGGGGCTTCCGCAAACGGACTTGTTCTTCTACGACCATTCCAAAGTAGCTGATGGTTTAGCGAACGTGGTCAGTGGCGGGGGTAGCCCGGGCAACGCTTTACCCACTAATGTGCCGTTTACTTATTCCGGCAACTGGGGAAATGATAAAATTTTGGATTCGTGGACATTTGTCGAGTTGCAAGGCGACGGACCCGGTTCCATCACCATTGATATTGTCGTCGAATGCCCAATGTGTACAGTTAACAATACCCCGGTCATCACCAATTTAACGGAAGATTTGGTAGTTTGTGAAGGGGATGATATTGCACTCAGCGCCACCAACAGTGTTCCGGGAACGGGCAATATTAATTATACCTGGACGGGGTCAAATGGCTTCTCTTTCACGAATACGACCGGACCGGATGGTTCTTTTACAGCCACCGTCCCCGGTGCATCTGTCTCGGCAGCAGGGGTTTATACCTTGACATTGCTCAATGGTACCGGTTGTGGCGCTACGGCAAATGCCAATGTTGCGATAGCCCCGGTTCCTGTAATCTCTGGCATTTCGGGTGGCGGCAGTGTATGTTCCGGCACAGATGTGACGTTGAGCGCCGTGAACAACGTGCCGGGTATCGCCAATATTACCTACACCTGGACAGGCCCGGGTTTGAATTTCACCGGCACCGCAAGCGGGGCAGGACCCTTTCCCGTTGACTTGTCGGCAGTGAATGTCGGTGCGACGGGCGACTACACCCTCACCTTGGTTTCCGACCAAGGCTGCAGCTCCGCCCAAGCCCTCGTCAGCTTGGCCGTATTTCCCTCCCCCGTCTTGACGGGTGTTTCGGGAGGCGGCCCCTATTGCGAAGGGGACGATATTATTTTTACGGGCATGAATACCATGGCCGGAATTAATTCTATCACCTACACATGGACAGGACCAAACGGATTTAGTTTTACCAATACGGTTGGAGGAAGCGAACCCTTTAATGCCACCAATGTGGGTGTTTCAATAGCCGACGCTGGCGATTATACCCTTGAAGTTATCACCGACGCGGCTTGCACGGCTACTTCCGTGACCGTTTCGGTTGAAATCAACGCAACCCCCGTCATTGCCGGCATTACCGGTGGCGGACAATTTTGCGCAGGCGATGTGATTGCCCTGACGGCTACCAATTCCACCACGGGAACCGGTCCTATTACTTATACCTGGACAGGGCCAGGAAATTTTGAATTTACCGGCACCGCCCCCGAAGGGGGTCCTTTTGACGTGATCATTTCTGCTAATAACGCGATGGGACCCAGTGATTATACGCTGACGCTCACCACTGCTACTAATTGCACTTCCGATGCACAGTCCGTTACTTTAACCATCTTACCCACCCCTGTAATTTCTGACATTCAGGGAGGGGGTTCTTATTGTAATGGAGACGCCGTGGCACTTAGCGCCACAAACAACATTGCCGGAGTAGGTACCATAACCTTCCTTTGGCAAGGTCCGAACGGATTCGAACAAAGTGGAACCGCAGGCGAAAACGGACCCTTTGAAGCCAACATACCCAGTATAGGAGATGCAGGGGCAGGCACATACATCCTCACCCTAACAAGTCAGGATGGTTGTGTTTCCGACCAGCAATCCGTTCAAATTGAAGTTCTCACTGAAGTTTTAATAGTTGACATAACTGGTGGAGGCACTTTTTGTGAAGGAGAAAATGTGACTTTGAATGCCTCCGGAAACTTATCACCCAACACCATCCTGACCTATACCTGGACGGGGCCCAACGGCTTTTCATTTACCGGGACAGGCCCCGGCGACGGGCCCTTTTCGGCAACGGTCTCTGCCATTTCGGCAAATGGAGCTGGCACGTACACCCTCACCCTCTCCACCGATACGGGTTGTGAAAGCGCTCCCCAAAGTGTGGAGGTAGTCGTAAATCCAAAACCCGTTATTGCCGGAATTTCTGGAGGTGGCGCTTTTTGCGAAAGCGAAACGGTGACCCTGACTGCCACGAACAGCAACCCTGGCATAGCCACCATCAATTATACATGGACTGGTCCAAACGGTTTTGTTTTTAATGGAACTGCAGCAGGTGGCGATAATTTTGATGCCAGCGTTTCGCCAATTGGAATGTTCGGCGCAGGCGTTTACACGCTAATTTTGAGTTCCGGACAAGGTTGTGATTCCGACCCAGCCACGGTAAATATTGACGTAAATGCCAATCCCGTTATTTCGCAAATAAGCGGGGCAGGTTCTTTTTGTGAAGGCGATAACGTGACGCTTAGTTTTAGCAATACTGCCGCCGGAATCAATGCCTTCACCTACACCTGTACAGGTCCGGGGGGCTTTTCGGCAACCGGAACAGGAACGGGCAATGAAGTTGTCAGCATCGAAATCACCGGAATCGCACTTGACCAAGGAGGCACTTATTCGTGTTCGATGGAATCAACCGAAGGCTGCGTTTCAGCGCTTGAAACAGTCGATGTGAGCGTGCAAACCACCCCCGTAATTGCGGCTATCGATAGTGGCGGTCCTTATTGCGGCGGAGACAATGCAACGCTTACCGCCACCAACAACGCCCCCGGTACAGGAATGATAACTTATACATGGACAGGGCCGGGCGGCTTTACCTTCACCGGCACCGCCCCCAACGACGGACCTTTCCCTGCCACCATTTCACCCATTTCCACCAATCAGGCAGGAACCTACACGTTGACGCTTGAATCCGAAGCAGGTTGTTCGTCAGATGGACAAAGTGTAGAGGTAGAAGTGAATCCAAGACCCCAGATTCAGAATACCGGAGGAGGAGGTACCGTTTGTCAGGGAGGACAAATGACCATCAGCTTTGATATCGATATCCAAGGCAGTCCAAGTGTGGATTATGTATTGACCGGACCTGGAAACCAAGTGATCCTTCAAGGAACTTCCACCCAAAATGAGACGATAACTACAACCGCTTCCGCCCCCGGCACATACACCTTGACGGCAACTTCAGACCAAGGCTGTGAAGCAAGTCCGGAATCCGTCAATATCTCTCAAATTAGCACTCCTGTTGCTGTGGACGATGATTTCCAAACGAATTCCAATTCAGACGCTTCGGGAAACATTTTGGACAATGATGACATCGGAGATGGGGTTTCCGTTACTATTACCACCGAACCTTCAAACGGAACGGTTACCGTAGATGCCAATGGCAATATTACCTACAGCCCGAATACTAATTTCGCCGGCACGGATAGCTTCGAGTATCAGATTTGCGACCTGAGTTGCCCGCAACAATGCAGCACGGCGATGGTCAGCATCAATGTTATCCCGGTGGATTGTTTTATTCCAAACGGCATCACCCCCAACGGAGATGGCAGCAACGATTTACTTATTATTCCCTGCCTTACGGGAAGCAACTTTCCTCAAAATGTCCTCAAAGTGTACAACCGTTGGGGCGATGAGGTTTTTGTCGGCGAACCCTACACCAATAATTGGGATGGCACCCACGATAATGACCCTCTGCCGGCAGGAACCTATTTCTACATCTTCAAACGACAGCAGGGAGATAAATACAAACAAGGCTTCATTACAATCATCCGGTAAGGGCAATTTAGATGGGAAAGGATTTCAAAATCTTTCCCATCTAAGTTCTTCTTTTTGCCCCTCTTTAGGGAAATAAAAGCATTGACAACAGCAAAATTCAAAAAGAAATTTAAACCCAACGATAATGAAAAAAATAATTTACACTTTTCTGGCAATCACTTTTAGCCTGAGTGCTTTTTCACAACAGGACCCCATTTTTACGCATTTCATGTTCAACAAATTGATGTTTAACCCCGCCTTTGCAGGAGCAAAAGACGTGTTGGACCTCGGTGGGGTGTACCGGAATCAATGGTTCAGCAATATCGAGGGCGCGCCGGAAACCTACAACCTTTACGGACATACGCCAATATCTAAGCGGCGCTTTGGTCTAGGTTTTTCGTTGATTTACGATAAAATCGGCATTTACAAAGCGACCGAACTTATGGTTCCCTTCTCCGTTCGAATCAAAACGAATAAAGAAAAGAACCACACCCTGAGCTTTGGACTGAACCTGACGTATGAAAATTTTCGGGCCGATTTTAGCCAATTGTCCCTTTTAGATCCTGTTGACAATCTGGTAGGGGACGGAGTGAGGAACGATAACGGTCTCAATTTCGGTGCAGGCGTTTATTTTGATGCGAAGAAATTTTATGCCGGGTTTTCGATACCTAGAATTTTGGAAACCTCCATTTATTCCAACGAGGCAAATTTCAGCGCCAAAGACGTGACCTATTGGGGTATGGCGGGGGTTGACCTGCCGCTAAGCAAAAATGTGGATTTCCGTCCGAATCTTTTAGTCAACTTGAATCCCCGGGCCCCTTTTGATTTCTCCTTGAATGCGAACTTTTGGTTTTACGATGCCCTTTGGGTCGGACCGAGTTATCGGCACGAAGACTCCATTGATTTCTTGTTCGGATACCAATTCAAAACGGGTATTCGAGTCGGAGCTTCCTACGATTATCACACCTCTGACCTAAACAACGTCACCGACGGCAGTTTTGAGATTATGGTTGGATACACCTTCCCTTGTCAAAACTGTACCATTAAAAACTTGAGATATTTTAACTAACCCATTTTGACCAAATTTTTGATTTAACAAAAAAAAGAATACTGAAATGAAACATATTACACCCTTCTCTTTTCTAATTTTAGTTCTGACTTCCTGGCAACTATTCGCCCAAAACAGCGCCAACGGTTTTGAACTGAAAAACATCTCTATCCTTAATTCTGCCACCCTCGAATTTAGCGCGGTGCCGTACGAAAATGGTGTGGTATTCACTTCCACCCGAAGTCCCAACCGACTGTTGACCTGCCCACCTACCGGTGATGTAGATTTTTCAGACCTTTACTTCTCTCAAAAGGACGCCAATGGAGATTATCTTGAACCCGTGGCGATGAAAGGTCAAATAAACGGCAGGTATCACGACGGGGCTGCCACCTTCACCAAAAAAGGGGACAAGATGTACTTTTCCAGAAACAATATGAATGGAAAGAACGATGAGAGCATCATCGACGTGAAAGTTTATTCCGCTGTCCTGGAAAACGGGCAATGGGTGCACGTGACAGAAGTGCCCAAGATTAACGGAGAAAACTTCACCACCACCCACCCCGCTTTATCTGCTGATGAAACCCAACTTTATTTTTCTTCCAACCGGGAAGGTGGTTTTGGAGGAATGGATTTGTGGATGACCAAGTTTGAAAACGGCAATTGGTCGGACCCTGTCAACCTCGGTGCTTCCATCAATTCCACGGGAAATGAGTTGTTTCCCTTTTTGGATGAAAACAATAATCTCTTCTTTTCTTCCGATAGTCTTGAAGGTTCAGGCGGACTGGACATCTTTTTCTCTAAAATGGATGAAGATGGCGCCTGGAACGCAGCACTCAATTTGGGCGCACCTTTCAATTCACCCGGTGACGACGTTGCGTTCAGCACAAATACTGATGGAAGCGAAGGTTTTCTCACGACCGACCGGGACGACGGACTCGGCAAAGACGACATTTACAGTTGGACACGACAACCCGGTGAACCACTCCAAGCTACCATTGTCGTGGTCGATGAGGATACGGGAGAAAGACTGAAAAGCGCCTCGGTCGCAGTGGACGTCGAGTGTGGCATTCCCCTGGATATAATTTATAAATGCGCCTCCGTAGATACGACTTTTATTACCCCGAAAGGCGGGGCGTTGGCCATGCAAGTCTTTGGCGGTTCTAATTATATCATCGACGTCGCTAAAGAAAACTATTTTCCCGCTAACCGGAAGGCTACGACAGCCGAACTCACGGAAAAGCCCGAATATATCATTCCCATAAAAAAGAAGAAATTTTTCGCTCCGTTGGAAGGATTGGTACTAGACAAGGAAACCAATTTTCCCATCAATCTAGCTGATGTAATTATTGTGGACACAACGAGCGGAGAATTTTTACCGCCTCTGAAATCCGATGGAGAAGGAAGATTCAATGTCGTGAAAATAGATTGTGACCACGTGTATAAAATTACAGCGGATAAAGACCCCTATACAGGTGACCTACTGCCCGCCGTTGGTGATTCGGAAAGCTGCCGCGCCGGAAAACCGACCAAAGCGGTTCTCCGCTTGACACCGCCTCTCCTTTTCAATGTTTACTACAATTTCAACAAAGCAAGCCTTCGAGAAGAGACCCAACCCGATTTGGAAAAGCTTTACAAAATGCTCGTTGGGCACCCCGATTACACGGTGGAGGTTAATTCCTTTACCGATGCCCGCGGCCCGAAAAGTTACAATAAAGGACTATCGCAACGAAGGGCGCAATCGGTTGTCAATTGGCTCGTGGACAGAGGAATTAGCGCCGACCGCCTCATCGCAAAGGGCTTCGGCGAAGAACAACCCGTCAACCGCTGCGTTGACAACGTGAAATGCACCGAAAAAGAGCACCAAATGAACCGAAGAACCGAATTTAAAATCACTGGGAAGGAGCATACCTTTGAAGTGAAATCCAAAGGGAAAGATAACCCGATAGTGGATCCCTGTAGAACCTGTAAATTTTAAAATCGGGCTGTTTCATATCTGGCAAGACCAAATTGGGAGTCATGGCAAAATGTCTCCCAATTTTTTTTTGGGATTTATTTAGGGTCTGTCAGTAAACATTCGCGACTATATCTACAATCCCTGATACAATCGCCGGCCGCCTTTTTTAAAAACAGAATAAGTCCGAACCCCGATATATAATACTCCCTTAGGTTCACCCTTTCTTCAC
>CAZJYF010000032.1:0-15649 GCA_964549665.1 uncultured Saprospiraceae bacterium | reverse complement strand
GAACTGTTTTTTTTGTTTTTGAGCAGACCATTCTACGAAATTTGCTTGGTTCTCTTTGGGGGAGTTGCTTTCTTTAACTGTTAGTTTCGGAAGAAAAAGATGGCTGTTGCCAAAACTTTCCAAAAGTTAAAAGGTACTATTCTTGTAACAAAACAATACAATTCGGATGCTTTTTCTAGAATTCTAATAGCCTATAAGTGAACCGAAAAATTTAGCTCATGAAAAAATTTACTTTCCCCTTGGTCTTAAGTCTTTTGCTAATTCCAGCAATTTCCTCTGCGCAGATTCTGAAAGAAATGAAAGATGAATTGAAGAACACTGTCAGCGGAAGCAGTGACGCTCGCAGTGGTGGCGGAGGTGGGGGAGATGCCTACTTCTGGGCGGATTTTATCCTTAATGTCGCCTACTATCCCACCTTGGGCATGTTGTTCGGTTTTCCCGACGAACCCCGTTTTGATGAAATTGATTTTTCCAAATTCCCTTACGAAGATGGGCGCAACGGTTTGTACCGCCCTTTTGGAGAAGAAGGTTTCCGCATGCGCGGGCAATTTATTACCCACTTTCAAAACAATGAAGACGCCCTCTCCGGTGCTTTTTTTCAACTGAAATTTTCACCCACCCGCTTCCTGACCCTCGACGTCAACCACCTCCAATTGTTCGAGGTGCGGGAAGGGGAAACCGACAAACTCGGCATCACCAATTTCGCCCTAGAATACAACCGCATCCGCTTGCCGAGAATTCATATTTGGTGGGGCGGAGGCTTGATGGTGCTGGAAGGAGACCAAAACTATGGCAGTCCTTCCGTCGTTGCCGGAACGACCATCTTCATCAAAAAGCCATTGAGTTTTTATGCCGACGTTCAGGCAGGCTGGCCGAACGCCGTTCCAGCCCAACAATTCCAGGTAAGAATGCAAATCCACGTAAAGCGGTATCTGTTTTACGGAGGTTACCAAGGTCTGAAAATCGGGAGAAAACACCAGGCAAGCTGGACAATGGGAACGGGATTTTATTTTTGACTTTGCCCCCAATGAAATTTTATCTTTTCCCGAAAAGTCGTAGTTTCGCACCACATTTGAAAAATTTATAATGGGGCCTTAGCTCAGTTGGCTAGAGCGTTTGACTGGCAGTCAAGAGGTCAGGGGTTCGACTCCCCTAGGCTCCACCATAATTCAATTAAATGGAAGGCATTTTGAAAATGCCTTCCATTTATGGGTAAGTTGTCAAACCCTTCCTTTCTTTCCATTCTGTGATTTGATTTTCCATAGTTCCGCGGTTCATTATTGATTTGGTTAATAACCAAGTCAAATATCATTTCTGTTGGAGTCGAAAACGTCCTTCTGCACGTCATGAAAAAAGACCCCAATGTAAAACGGAGTCCGAATTTTCTGAATATATTTTATTTCGGTGTACAAGGATAGGTTGGGGCGAGCAGGTTCGCATCGAATAGAGTCGTAGGGTCAAAATTCTACCAACTCATTCTAAGAAAAACAGCACAGAAATTGGGATCAGCTACTCCCCAGGTGGTACGGGCAATTTGCCGCAGCTCCTACTGACGATTTTCATCAGCCGACGAATTTTTACCAGTCTTTTGACTTCCTTGCGGATACCCACGGGTACCATTTTCACATCCGCGGCACCGGCAAAGACGGCATCAGCCCACTTTTTGGACATGCGGGCTTCTATCTTTTTCAATGCGCCGGCAATCGCCGTCATTGCTTCATTGTAAAATGCCAACATTTCAGAAACACCCGGAATTTCCGGTAGCCAGTTGCGCAATTCTTCCAGGGACTTGCTCATTGCAGCGAGTTTTTCCGAGGGATTGATATCGTCCGCCCTCATCACCGCATCAATCATTTCCATGGCGTTTCCCAGACGCTGAAGTTTGCCGGTGAGTTCGCCCAGTGCCTTGTTAAAACCTTTCAGTTCGGGACTTGCAACATCAAAGCCATTTCTTAAACTGGCGGTTTCCTCCAATTTATCCGCCGCCTCCCCCAGTTTCTTAGCAAGTTCCTGTAGTGTGGAAGCATTGGTCTTATCCATTTCAGCCAGTTCGGAAAGGGCCGTCTGTTTGGCTTTCAGGCAATTGCGGTATGCTTTGAGACCATCCCGGTATTTTCGCCATGCCTGCACCCGTTTGCGCAGTGCTTCCACCCTGTTTTCAATATCTTTGACCGCATTATCCAGCGCTTTATTATCATCTTTCAGGGCATTGGCCCTGTTTTCAGCCGCCTCGGCGGCATGTTTGGCTGCGCGATTTTGCAGCTCTGCTTCTTCCGGGGTAGCAGGGGCTGGTGAAGTCCCTCTGCTGGGCCCACCTTTTTCAATGTCCTCAGAATCATCGGCCAGTTCACCGGCTTTTTTAAGCAGTTCACGGTATTTGTTGTGGTCGGATTCATCACCGTCTTCGGCATTGATCCTTTTTAGTTTGTTGCGAGCACGCTCTGCCCGGCGTCGTAATGCGGCTCTTTCCCCTTCAGCTGCTACCGCCTTGCGCTCTGCAGCTCGCTGGGTTTTGCGGTAAGCAGCGGTTTCACCCACGGCTTCTTTGATTGCCTGGTTGCAGCCCGAAGATAATTCGTCAAGCCGCTTCAATACCTTGGCAGTATTGGCTTTGAGTCCGGAGCCGTTAAGTGTTTGGACCAATTGGTTCAGCGCGTCCATCTCCGACTGCAAGCCATTGGCCGCAGCTTGGTCAATATCCGCCGCCAGTTGGGCATCTGCGGTTTCGTGGCCTGCCTCAGCAAGCTCGGTCTGCAGGCTTTGCAGGGCTTCGTTGAGCTTGTTTATTTGGCCCCATTTTACATTGTTGATCAACAAAGACAAACAGCCGGCTTGGACATAAACCCGTACTTCAGAACCCTTAAAATTACTTCGCCAACCCATTGCCGCGCCTTTTGGGATGACCGCTCTGCGCACCCGGTCCATGGAAGCCAGGTTGGACCAGCCCCAACCTTTCACAGGTTTCAGACTGATGCAGTTGTCATCGGTTTTCACCGCATCACGCATGGCCTGCTCTATCTCGGAGCGTCGGTTTTCCAACTTCTTGAATTTGTCCATGGCAGTGTTGGCAGTCTCTTGTGCGGAGGCTGCTTGTTGCTGCGCCTGCTTAAGTTGGGTGGCTGTGTTGGACATGGACTGGTCCAACAGGGCAAGGAGCTGATCCAGTAATTCGTTCAGCCGGGCCGTCGATGCCCAGTGACTGGCAATAATCTTGCATGGTGAACAACGCCAATGTATTTCTACCAGCCCGGCAAATAGATCCTTGGCATTCTTGAGATTGGCCAGGTCGTTTTTGAAGGCATCCAAGGCTTCCGCAAACCTTGCATGTGCAGCCGCCAGGGAAAGCCCTCCAGCATTGGCCACCTGCTGCGCCAGGTTCACCTTTTGTTGTTGCTGGGCCATTTGTTGACGCAGGTTCTCGGTCTTTTCATTATGCCGCCTGCGAGCCCGCATTTCCGATCCATGCGCCCAGGAAGGGGTTCTGCTACCGTAGTTAGTTTCCCTCCATGTCGCCTGTTTTTCCAGCTTTTCTTCAAACCAATTATCCCAGATGTCCAGGTATTGCTTAAGAGAATGAAACCGCGTTTGTTCCGCTTTCAGCATAGCATAAGCCACACTGGCTGTAGTCTGGTCAATGGACAGTTGTTCGGCGGCATCGAGTGCCGTTTGGAGCGAAGCCAGGGGGGTATCCAATTTGGAAAGAAATGCCTGTTTGGATTTATCCACACGCAGGAGGGCTTCCGAACAGGCTTCCACACTTGCCGCTATTTCAAATGAGCCGGATTTAATTCCGGTCAGGCTTCCTGTCCAGTGGTAACTATTTTCCCGTACTTCCCCCGGACTAATGATAATAAGCTGTTCATTTCCGCCTTCGATTCGGACCACCCCTGGAGAATTGTTTACCAATTGAAGAGGAATATCTTCTTCAAGGCTGTCGAGTCCCCACACGGTTATTGTTAATGTGGTCTGTTTCCCTTTTGGCATATTTAGTTTTTCTGCTGACATTTGGACATCGATATTCCGGAATTTGGTACCCACAACATCTTCCTCTTCCGAAATCTCCAGGTCGGTAAGACCGATAACGTTTCCCGGGTTTTCAACAAAGAGGCTTCTGGGAGATTCTGCGAGTAATGCGGCAGGTTTACCGCCCATTTTCGCTTGGGAGGTACTGAAACTTCCGTCAAATCTTCCAAGAACCTGGATGGGTTTCCCTATCTGACCAATTTTTGGGAGTTTATAGTTGGAAAGGCCTTTCTTGTCCGGGTTAATTACGGGCGCAATTTCAGGCACTACCGGGACTTTCATTCGGCTTACCTCTTTGCCATCCTCGTTCTTGAGGATCAAGTCGATTCCCTTTCCAGGCTTTGTTATCGAAGTTGGGAACTGTAGCGGTTGACCTACCGCACTCTCCACGCCTGAAATTACGACTGCATAACTGTTTAGCTTGCCCCTGTTTTTGCGCAGCTTTGATTCGGTGGTGCCGGCTGGTTCGACCACCACCCTGCCACTGATTACATCACCGGCGACTATGGTGCTGGGCAGGTTGACCGTAATTTTTCCATTTGGCATTTGAAATTCTACTTTGCGCAAACCGTTCAGGATTGTGGATTTGGAATTTATCTTCTGTTGAGCCGAAGTCAACGAAGCAAAGAGTAACCCAATAGCTAGAAGTAGAACTTTCCCGGTCAGGAATCTGGTGTGGCTTTTCATGATTATGGTTTTGAAGGTAAAATAAGAGGAGAGAGAGGAAAGGTCTTCAATACTATCGCGTGGGAAATGTCACAATTACGGCTCTAGGTAGTCTTGGATAAATTGATGGAGATATGTCAACAAAGGTGCATGTTTTTGAAAAGAAAATCAATGATATTGGCCAACCCGGATGTTTCTTTTACTCAAGAGGCGCTTTGTTGGGCTTTGGCCGTCCGAATTGTCCAGGAGGGGTTATCATGTGAAATCGAGGATGGAAAAGGTTTACTAAGCTTTCATAGGTCAAAAAGACGCCTACAATTCTTTCTTTTTTAAAGTTTTGATGTCGTAGTGTTTTTCGAAAAACTCATCGCACCAAAGGCATACGTTTTGGAGTTCACCGCATCGTTTTCTGGCGTGGGCTTCTGAAATGCCAATGGATTCGCCCATTCGATAAGGGTCTCCTTTGTCGAGCAATTGAAATATGGGATTATCAGAAACGCGTTTCAATATGTCTGCCACCTTCTCTATCCGTGCGTCGCCCAGGGGATCTTTTGTTCCCGGGCAGCATGGGTTGACCTTCCAAAGTTGGATAGAAATTTCCTGGGGAATATCTTTGGCACCATGGAGAAATCCAATGGCTCCCGATAAAATGGCACAGAAATTATGGTTGGGGTCTTTTTTCCAGATATTTTTTTCTAAGGCACGGCCTCGTGCCCAGTTTCCGCCCAGCCACATGTCTTCGGTTGCGCCCCAATGGCCCCAACTCAGTGGAAAGCTATGCAGGTAATTTTCTTTCCGGACCAACGGATCCGTTTCCTCGCCGCTGGCACCCCTCGATTTGAATAGTTCTTCCAGCACGATCAACCTACTACCTGCTGCCTTGTGATAGCGGTCGATGCTGGCAATATCGAAGCGGGTAACCCCTTTTTCAATCAGCCTGTCTAATATCTCTCCGGTGAGCAAATCGCCGTTGGTTTGCAACATTATCTGGGTTTTGCTGCCGTATTTTTCCTTCAACTTATCTAGTATCAGGTACAATTTTTTCTTTTCCGCCAGCGGCTCACCACCGGAAAGGATGAGTCTTTCTGCCGATTCCGGTAAATTTTCAATCACAGCCAGGCAATCCTCTTCCGATATTCTCGAGCCTTGGGGCCCCGAGAAATTGTAACAATGGTCGCATTTATCGTTGCACAATTGGGTGAAGACCCAATAAATCGATTCGATATGGTTAAATGGATTACTCATTTTAGCTGTGTTTAGAACTTCTTGAAACGTTATCTGTCGGGGTGATAATATCCTTTTTCCGATGATACAGGTTGACTACGCTTTCCCAGAATCCCAATTCCTGAGCCGCCCCCGAACCAGGGGAGGCAACGAATTCTTCGATATTTTGGAATAACTGCAGTCCCCCATTTTCCATCCGGGCAATCTGGTCGCCCATCACCAGTGCTTCTTTCAGGTCGTGGGTAATAAATAGGGTAGTGACCGGATAATGCGGGCGAAGGCCTTGATACAATTGCTGCATTTCAGTCCTCGTATGGGCGTCGAGGCTGCCGAAGGGTTCGTCTAGCAACAGTATTCCCGGATTAATGATCAAAGCTCTGCCAAAACTCACCCGCTGTTTTTGCCCGCCCGAAAGCTGGTGAGCCATTTTATTGAGATGAACGGTCAAATCGAGTTGGGCTGCCAGGCGTTCTACTTTTTTTCGGATTGTTTGCTGCGCCATTTTTCTGATATGAAGTCCGTAGGCCATGTTTTGAAAAACGTTGAGGTGAGGAAACAGCAGAGGTTCCTGGCTCAGATAGACGACACCCCTTTTCTGCGGGGGAAGTTTCAGCAAATCCTCCTCTTCCACCAAAAAACTTCCGGCATCCTGCTTTTCTAGTCCTGCCATGATTTTAAGCAAGGTCGTTTTTCCGCAGCCGGACTTTCCCAGAATGCTCAGGGTTTGTCGGGCTTGAAGTTGAAAAGAGATGTTTTTGAGCACTTCTTCCGCACCGTAGGTTTTCGATATATTTTTAATTTCAATCATAGGACTTCGGCCCGTTTAAGAAATAGTTTTTTATTAATTATCAGCAAAGCAATGACCGGCAAAACCATCAGGCAAGCCGAAAGGGCTGCGAGGTGTGTATTGGCTTCTTTGACAAATTGCATCGTTTTGATGGTCAGGGTAGCCACTTTCCCCACGCCAATGAGTTGCGTGATGCCGTACTCAAACCAGGATATCAAAAAACATTGGACGAAACAAATAACCAACCAGGGGCGAGCCATGGGAAATAGAACGGTTTGGAACAATTGTTTTTCACTGGCCCCCAATGTCGTTGCCTGAAAGGCCGTTTGTTTCACCCGGTCATTCCAAAAAGTGGATTGCAACAAAACGGCATACGGAAAGACAAACAAAATTTGACCGAACAATACCCCGGCTATCGATCCCGTCAAACCCAATCGAACAAAATAAAATTGCAACATGCTTCCAAACACCACCGGGGCGATAACATAGGGGTAATAAGCCAATTGTATCAACTTGCTTTGTTTGGTGTCAAACATCAACTGTTTGGATAGGATAAACCCAAAAGCAGTGGCCATCGTGGCAATGCCAGTTGAAATGGCAAGTGAAAGCCCGAAACTGCCGGCTAAACCATCGCTAGCGTAAAACAACGCGCTCCAATAGCGAAGGCTAAAGTCACTTTGCCAAAGTTGGGGGAAGGACCAATTCGTCACCACCGACAAATAAAGGATGGTAAGCAATGGAAGCACAAGCAGCAATCCGATTAGATAAAAGAGGCTTTTCTTCATTTATTATTTTAATCTTCCTTAATAAAGTCCCATTGCGTTCGAATTTTTGCTGGAGTTATACTCCATCATTGGGTCAGCCAAACTGCCGTCCTCAGACTTCGAACAGGTTTGTTTTTTTATTTTTCAATAAAAACGAGGTTGTAAGAATGACAATCAAACTATAAACTACGGCCATCGCATGACCTGTGGGGATGTCCAGCAAATTGAAACGGGTCATTTTCTCCGTGATGAATATCGAAACCGTTCTGGGCGAAGATTGCCCAAGTAGCAAGGGAACCTCATAAGTGCCCAAAAGAAATATTCCGTACAAAACGATAAGTGGACTTGATTTTTTTAGCATGAATGGGATAAATACCTTCCATAGAAACTGCCTTTCCGAACTCCCCAGGGTCAGCGAAATATTTTTTAATTCATCCATTCGTTCTTTTTTTGCCTGATGCGTAAATAGGATGGCGAACAAGGGGAAGACTAAAAATAAATGGGTGATCAGGATGCCGATCCCAAAGGTGTCATTCACCAGCCGGGGGAAAGCTTCGATGCTTTGGGTAATGCCCGCATTGTAAAATAATCGGGAGACAATCCCTGCGGGACTGAGTAGGTAATACCAGGCAAAAGCAGCTATCAAGGGTGGAAAGGTGAGTGGCAAAAACAAGGTTTTCAAAAACAATTTGCCTTTGGAAAGGGCGTTTTGCCGCCAGGCAACAAACAAGGCACATAAAAGTATCAGTACCAACGAGACCAGCGTGAGGTAAAAGCTGTACGCCAGGCTCAAGAGGCCATTACTGTTGTGCCATAAATTTTTCCAATGCTCCAGGGTAAAACCGTGATTCATGATTCCCGTTAGTCCCAAGCTGTAACACAAGGAATACCCCAGTCCTGCAACCAACGGAAGAACCATGATGACTATGTAAATCGCTATCGCTGCTTTCTTGCCCATTTATGTAAGTGAGTAAATATAATCTATACTTTCCAAGGGGTTTCAACCCCTTGTCTTTGGAATACGAGGGGTTAAAACCTCTGGAAAAAAGGGGCTATCATTTATTTTCACCTCCTTATTTTTCCATGATTTCAGCTCTAAAATCTTCAAACAGGCGAATCATATATTCGGGAGCAGGCTCCATCAATGCTTTCGCCTGAATGGTTACGCGGTCAGGGGCATTTTTTCTACCGGGGACGGACCGGAACTTTTCCTGCCATTCTTTGGGTAGTTTTTCCATGGAAAGTATGGTGCCGTCCCCCCAAACCGCTGGTTTCATCTTTTCCAATTGGGCTGCCGGGGATAGGAGGTAATTGCAAACAACCATGGCGCCAGCCTTTTTAGCGGAATGCTTGACAATGCCCATGTAGTGTGAATTTTGTATGGTTCCGGTTTCGGGAACATAGGCCCGGCTGCTTTCCTGAAACAGGCCTTGCTGAATTTTGTTGTCCACTTCTTCGTCATTATTGCTCATGGTAAACCACAATTCGCCATTGGCGAAAAGCTGGTGCATTTGAGCCGCGGACGATGGAAAGGTCGTTCCCCCGTTCCAAAAATAAGGCTTGATCCGGTTGATATATTGCCATAATTGCGCACTATACTTTTGGTACTTTTGTTCGTCAAAATCCCCCTTGAGTGCCCCTTTCCCACCAGCGAGGTGAATGAGCCATGATTTGAGCAGCGTCATGCCAGTAAAGTCATTGCTAATGGTAAATTTGCCGGGGTGCGCGCTGACCCAGCTTTCCAGTTCTTCCAGGGTCATAGGCGGATGAGGAACCTTTTCAGAATTGTAAATAAGAGCAAGTTGCACATTGCCCCAGGGGCATTCATAACCATTTGCTTCCTGCTGAAAATCGTATTTGATAAAGGGATTCTCCCAATCGATGTACCGGCTGTTGGGCAATTTATTGACAAAGGGACCATAGAGGGCTTCTATTTGCCTCAATTGATAAAAGGTTTCTCCGTTGATCCATACGAGGTCAATTTCGCTGGCATCTTTACCGGCTTCCAGTTCCGTCATCAGGGTGCTGACGATGGTATTTCCCTGTCCTCCGACAATATCAAGCTCAATATCGTATTGCTTTTTCAACCGGGGCGCTACATAATGTTTTACATATCGATTGATCAAAGGGTTTCCCTGCCACATCATCAGGGTGACGGTTTCTCCTTTGGCTTCCTGGCTAATTTGTTCCCATGTTTTACTACCAATACCCTTTGGTTTATTCGGCTTGCTACAAGCAACCAACATTAGTAGGATGAACAGGATAGTGCTTCCGTTTTTCATGATTCAACGTTTTTATCCCCCGGGTGCCAATCTGTTTCCGTCAAAGGGATGTCAACTATTTATGTGACCCACCGGAAACTGACATGGCATCGACCGTACTGCGAAAACGGTCCTAGTTTCGGGTTTTCCCCGGTGAGCGGTTCTTCGCTCCAGCTCAGTTTGGGAACGCAAATGTACAAATTCCAATAAGCCATAGCTTCCTGTTGGAGCATTCTGTTTGGTGCGCAAAACTTTGCTAAATTTTTTCTGAACTCTGGTTTTACAAAATTCTTCAGAACGAGGAGCGTGCGGATGTTAGATCTGGCGTTTTTGTAAGGGGTTGGCGTAGGCTTTGGGACTGATTCAAGTCCCCTGGCTTTGCAAAAATTTCCGGGACTGTATTCATTTAGATGGAAGGCATTTTCAAAATGCCTTCCATCTCCTCCTAAATTAGTTAGCTAGCCAAGTGAAATATGACTGTCGTTCCTATCCGCAAATCCGGCATACCTCCGTTGTTCCCCATCATTTTGCGATTAGTATCTTTTTTGTCTGACAGGATAATACGGCCTATATTTGCTGGAAAGCCAATATTGGCTGGCGAAAATGTGTTTTTCCTCTTCCTTATTTTTTAAAGATTTCATATGAATATCAAAGCAAAACGCCCAGGATTTCTGACATGGATTGGCTGGATTGCCATCATTTTGTTTGCAGTGATTTATGCCGCCGAACTGTTTCCGCATAACGGACCACCTGTTACAATTCGTTGGATTCATGCGCATTTTGGAACCGGAGGACTCGTCTTTTTAAATATTGTCATCGTACTGGCTTTCCTGGCCTTGCTGCCTTTTCGGAGGCCGACAAAGAAGGTTTGGAAGTCCCATGGTGCCTTTTTTGCTTTTGTCATCGCATTGATGACCGAAATGTTCGGATGGCCCCTTTTTATATTTTTGGCTTCGCCGGTTCTGAAGATTCCAACCATTGCTCAGGACTTTTATGGTGCAGTTGGACATTGGCCCTCAACGGTGGGTACCACTTTGAGCCTTTTGGGTA
Source organism: uncultured Saprospiraceae bacterium (assembly GCA_964549665.1). GTDB lineage: Bacteria > Bacteroidota > Bacteroidia > Chitinophagales > Saprospiraceae > CAZJYF01. The sequence continues at coordinate 4,874 of CAZJYF010000032.1, read as the reverse complement.
TTGTTTTGATAGCCATTGGCTGGAAGCAGATTCACCGGGCTGAAGGTCTGGTGGACAGTGGTTTGTACAAATATATTCGCCATCCGCAGTACACGGGCATATTCCTGTTCACTTTTGGTTGGATAATTCACTGGCCGACGGTGCTGACCTTGTTGCTTTGGCCAATTTTAATTGGCGCTTATGCATGGCTGGCCCGTTTCGAAGAAAAACAGGCGCTGGAAGAGTTCGGGGAATCTTACCAGGCCTATGCCCGTAAAACAAAACGCTTTATTCCGTTTTTGATTTAACGGTGTTTGTAGTCTGGTGTCTGAATTAAGGTGGGTCACCCCTTCAAAAAATCTTCCTTCTTCCCCAGCCATTCAAAAGAAAATGTCGAAACTATGAAATCTAGTAGTAAGCATTGGGATTCCATTTTTGCAGGCACAGCAGATTCAAAATTAGGGTGGTATGAAAAGGAAGCCAGTCAAACATTCAAATTATTGAATGCTATTCCCCATTGGGAAAGTGGTTCGATATTTATCCCTGGAGCGGGTACTTCGGTTTTGATCGAAGACCTTTTGAAAAAGGGGTCTAAATTAGTGCTCAACGATATTAGTTCGGTGGCTCTAAACAGCCTTAAAGCCAGATTGGGAGACAAATGCGAGGGAATTATTTGGCTCTGCCAGGACATAACCCTCCCTATTCCGGAGGCTGTTCCAGCTATTGATATATGGATTGATAGAGCTGTGTTACATTTTCTGACTGATGAAGAAGAAATAAAAAAATATTTCGAAAACGTAAAGTCAATAGTAAAAGTAGGCGGTTATGCTGTGTTTGCAGAATTTTCCAAAACAGGAGTTTCCAAATGTGCGGGTTTGCAACTTCATCGATATTCTGTTGACGAGCTGTCCGAAAGATTGGGTTCCTCGTTCGGGTTGGTGTCCCATTTTGATCATATTTACCTAAACCCCAATGGTGACCCACGGCCCTACGTTTATGTTTTATTCAAAAGGATTATGTAAATAAAAAACTAACAAATGCTTTTGCTAAAGTATTTTTCGTTCTTTGGAGGGCATTAATGATAAGCAAACCTTATTCAATTCATCAAAATTAAGCTGTATGAAACCCTTTAACCATCTTCTCGTTTTACCGATTCTTTCGATACTGGTGTTTAGCCAGGGATGCTTTACGCTCAACCAAGTAGGCACTCCAATCGATGAAGCCATTGAAATTACCAACTCACTAAACGCCAGGTCCGTCAAACATTTTTCTCGTACCAAAACCGTGAATCACTTTATTTTCGGTCTCGTCAGCCCCGATGACGTGGGTATTGAGAAAATCGTATCGGATGAGGTAAAGCTGAATGCCGGAACTCGTGCGATTAATGTTAAATTGAAATACCAACAAACGTTCTTAAATGCTTTTGTGAGCGTAATTACGATTGGCATCTACACGCCCTTCACGCTTACAATTGAGGGCGATGTGGCGAAATAATCCGAAGCCAAAATTGGGGGTTAACGTTTTAAGGTTTCACGACATTATTTTGTGTTTTTTCCCTCTCAATTATTTAGACCGAATATTGGGGTTTGGGCCAGTGCTTCCTTTTTAGCCAAAACACTTTTGTCATCGAGTTTTAATTATAAATGTCCAAATTGAGTAACTTCACACATTATTCATTATTCTATTTATAATTGATGCAAAACACCAAAATTACCCTTTCCCAACTAGAATCTTTTCTCCTCAAAGCCGCCGACATTTTAAGGGGTAGTATGGATGCGTCTGAATTCAAAGAATACATTTTTGGGATGTTGTTCCTGAAAAGAATGAGCGACCAATTTGAAGACCGAAAAAAGAAATTACGCCCTGAATATAGTCACCTGGAAGAGGCGCAGGTTAGTATGGTGATGGAGTCCCCTACTACCTACGGGGAAACCTTCTTTGTGCCGGAACCTTCCCGGTGGAAGAAAATCCATGTCTTTCACCACAATGCCGGGGAACAATTGAACCAGGCATTGGCAGCCTTGGAAGACGCCAATGATTCGCTGAGGGGAGTGCTGAAGGACAATATTGACTTCAACAAGACCAAAGGAACCAAAAGAGTTATTCCCGATTCCAAGGCCAAAGACCTCATTGACCATTTCGACAAAATTAAGCTGACCAACGAGAATTTTGAGTTTCCCGATCTTCTGGGAGCCGCTTACGAATACCTCATCAAATTCTTTGCGGACAGTGCGGGAAAGAAAGGCGGGGAGTTCTATACCCCGGCTCAGGTAGTCCGCTTGTTGGTACAATTGATGAAACCAAGAGCAGGAATGGCCATCTACGACCCGACCGCAGGTTCGGGGGGCATGCTGATTCAGTCGGCTCAATATGTGGAAGAGCAGGGGCAAAATGCTCGCAATCTCACCCTTGCCGGGCAGGACAACAACGGAACGGTTTGGTCAATCTGCAAGATGAACATGATATTGCACAATGTATTGGATGCTGACATCCGTTTGGGGGACACCATCGAAGACCCACAACATACCGAAGGTGGTTCGCTCAGGAAATACGACCGCATCCTCGCCAATCCGCCGTTTTCACAGAATTATTCCAGAGACAGTCTGCAATTTGAAGCTCGTTTTCGCTATGGCTACGCACCCGAAACGGGCAAAAAAGGCGACCTGATGTTTGTGCAGCACATGATTGCCAGTTTGAAAGAAAACGGAAAAATGGCTTGCATCATCCCGCATGGTGTCCTGTTTCGCGGGGGAAGGGAAAAGATAATTCGCGAAGGGATTGTAAAAGACAACCTCATCGAAGCCATTATTTCCTTGCCGCCATCGCTGTTTTACGGGACGGGCATTCCGGCCTGTGTGTTGGTCATCAACAAAAACAAGCCGGACGAATTGCGCAACAAAATCCTGTTCATCAATGCCGATGCCGAATATGGAGAAGGGAAAGCACAAAACTTCCTCCGTCCGGAAGACATCGAAAAAATTGATACGGTATTTACCGAAAAACTGGAAATACCAAAATATTCCCGCTTGGTTGACCTACATGAAATTGATGAAAACGACTTCAACCTCAACATTCGCCGCTATGTGGATAACACACCAGAACCCGAACCGGAAGATGTGAGGGCGCATTTGTTGGGAGGAGTTCCGAAAAGTGAAGTGGCGGCGCAAGATCCGTTTTATAAAAAATTTGGAATAAAAGCGGATGTCTTTTTTCAGGAAAAGGACGAAAAATATTATGACTTCAAAACGGACCTTCCGGATAAGTCCGCTATCAAAGAACGCATCGAAGCGCACGATGGCGTAAGGCAAACCCTGGAACAATTTCGGAAAGAAACCGACCGTTGGTGGGATGAGGCAAAAACGAACATTATCCGTTTAGCGCCGCTTCATCCGGGAGAAGGCAATGGAATCAACTTGCCTGAAATCAGAGCAGAGCTCCTTAAAAGTATTCAGCAAAAACTCGTGCCGCTTAATTTGTTCGACAAATTCCAGACGTCTGGAATTTTCGTCAACTGGTGGCAGACCATTAATTATGACCTGAAAACTATTTCATCTGCCGGATGGAGTGTCAATCTTATCCCGGACGAGTACATCAAAAAAGCCTTTTTCCAAAGGGAAATGGATGAACTCGATGATTTGGAAATGCAGATTTCCGAGTTGGTAAACAACTTGCAGGAAGCAATGGAGGAAGTAGAAGTAGAACCCGAAACGGATGATGAAGGAAACGAAAAGAAAGCGACTGTCAAATACCTTACTTCCGCCTTAATTGCAGATGCACACGACCTCTTGGGCAACTTCGTGGATAATCCAAAAAAGTACAAACCTTCCGCCAATGGCGCAGACCAACTGCCTGCGGAAGTGCCGGAAAAGTCGAAGGTAGAAATATTGAAATATTTGGCGCAAGCCCACGAAATTGCGAGTACAGAGGCTAAAATCCGTTCCAAAAAAAAGGCACTCAAAGAAAAAGAAGCTCGTCTGGATGAGTTGGTGGATGCCAAAAAATACGGACGTGATGGTTTTATCAACCACCTAAACGACCTTATCATTTTGCGGGAAGCGGAAAAAGCAGCAGCCGATAAAGAAACGCAAAAAAAGAAGGTCCAAAAAGGGATAGACCTTCTAATCTCCAAAAAGAATAAAGTAGCGGAATTGCTGGCAGCCATTGGTGAACCCATAACCGTGGAAGAAGCCCGTGAACTAATTCTGCAAAAGCACCGGGACGGGATGCAGAAATAATTGGAACGCTACCTCAGACGTGAGAAACGTGCACTGGTGAGCTTGGTGGAAAAACTTTGGGATAAATATGCGGTGAGTAGAAACGACCTGGAAACGGAGCGTGGCAGGGTGTTGAGTAAATTGAATGAATTTTTGACGGCTTTGAATTATCAATAGTACCACTTATGGAAATTCAATCTGCATATCAGGGTTTACTTTCTCAAATAAAAGATACTTATCTATCAGGGAAGGGGGCAGCCATAAAAGCTGCTCGTCGGCAAATGTTGCTGACCTATTGGGCTATCGGCAGGCATATCGTGGAGTTTGAACAATCAGGGAATGAGAAAGCCGAATACGGCTCCAAAATTCTGAATAGACTATCAAAGGATTTGTCTGACCAATTGGGTAGGGGATTTAGTCGTACCAACCTGATTTACATGCGTTTAGCTTATATCCGGTATCCTGATGTCACACTTTTGTCTGACCAATTGACCTGGGGACATTATGTGGAAATTTTATCTATTGACCATGAATTGGAGCGCAGCTTTTACGAAAAACAAACTATTGCAGAAAAGTGGACGATCAGGGAATTAAAGCGCCAGAAAAAATCGGCTTTATTTCTAAGATTAGCCGCATCGAAAGATAAGGCGGGCGTCCTACAATTGGCGAAAAAAGGCAATA
>CAZJYF010000031.1:0-15813 GCA_964549665.1 uncultured Saprospiraceae bacterium | reverse complement strand
AACTCAACGAACGCAATTCAATGGTAATCGTTTTAGGTCCAAAAGCAGTTGTCGCCCTGCCATATCCCGTCATTGATAATAACATAAGAATTAATAGAGTTTTGAGTAATTGGTGAAACCCCCGTAGCTGTTGCCGGCAAAAAGGGTTCCCATGATTGAACTGGAATTGCGCAAAGGTAACCATTGCTTCCATAAATCAAAGAAGCTCTAATCATGGCTGAAACATTATTTTATTATGGCATCTATAATAATTAATTTAGTCCTAATTCCCCTTCCAACAAAGCAAGGTTTATAATTTAGATTTAACACAATGGGGTACTCAAATATTCAAATAAATTTTATGGCAAGACGTAAAACATTGACTATTAGATAAAAATATTGAAATTAAATCGTTTTTTATTTCCAATTAAAGAAAAATTTGCGAAATTTGCTGTTCTTGCAACAATTCTATAAAATTTTCATAACCTATTCTAAACCAATTAAATAACGATGAGAAAAGCTGATTTGGTAACAGCGATTTCAGAAAAAACCGGCGTCCCCAAGGTGGATGTTTTGGTTAGTCTCGAAGAGTTCTTCACTCAGGTGAAAAGCGCGCTCTCCGGCGGAGAGAATGTTTATATCAGAGGCTTTGGTAGCTTTGTCATTAAAAAACGAGCGAAAAAAATCGGTCGGCATATCAAAAAAAATGAGGCTATCGAAATCCCGGAACATTTCATTCCGGCCTTCAAGCCAGCCAAGGTTTTTGTCGAGCAGGTGAAAGACAACGTAAACTCAATGCCTGCTGAAGGCGAGTAAAACTTAGACCGCCTCGTATGACAAAACTTCAATTTGGGGTTGTTTTTTCAGCTATTGTGCTTTTGCTTGTGCTCTATTTTGGTTTCGACACCACCCCTCCGAAGCACAAAGAGTTGGAAAAAACCAGAGCCTTGGCTGCCGTTAGCACTGATATCAATGTTTTGCTGGCCGCTGCAAAAAAAAAGTTAAAACCCCTCGAATTTGCTTCCGTATTAGCTTTGGAACGGCAATTGGCTGCTTCCACAAGCGATTCCTTAAAAGTATCGGTATTCAAACAACTATCAGGCACTTGGTACGATTTTAAAAAGCCGGGAATTGCGGGCTATTACGCCGGTGAGGCTGCCAATTTGGAAGGAACGGAAGAAAGTTGGTCAATTGCAGGGACGACCTATTCTATTTGTCTTCAGCAAAGCCATGAACAAAAAATAAAAAATTATTGCAGGTCGGGCGCCATTCAGGCTTTCGAAAACGCGATATCCCTAAACCCCGGCAACCCGCAGAACAAACTCAACCTCGCCTTAGTTTATGTCGAAAACCCACCCTCAGAAAATCCCATGAAGGGCATCCTAATGCTATTGGATTTGAGCAAAGCGCACCCTGAAAACCTGCCAATTCTAAACAATCTGGGGAGATTGGCAATTAAAACTTCCCAATTTGACAAAGCAGTGCAACGGTTGGAAAAAGCGCTTTCAATCCAACCGGATAATCAAACGACACTTTGCCTGCTGGCAAAAGCCTATCGAGGTTTGGGAAACAGAAGCAAAGCGGAGGAATTTATAAAAAAATGCAAAAACCCGCCCGATTAGACGTAAAAAAACTGGAACAAGTCAATAATCTTTAAATATTTTGCGACCTTTGCATTTTTAAATACCTCTTTGAAATTTTCTTCCCGAAGTCAAGGTTGAAAAAGAATCGGAAATCTATAGGCTTACAATCTGATTAAACTTTTGGGTAAAAGCCTTTAAAATATAATTATTCATTTATCAAAAAAGTAAATTGAACTATGCCTTGTGGAAAAAAGCGTAAGCGCCATAAAATAGCGACACACAAAAGAAAAAAGAGACTGCGTAAAAATCGGCATAAGAAAAAGAACCGATAGGCTGCTTTAAGTAAGAAGTTGAAGGTGGGTGGATTTATTTAATGCCCCCGCTTCCAACTTCTTTCAATGGAAAGCCTTAATTCGGGCACGAAAACATCTGACATTTACAAACTCATTCGGCTCTTTTTCCTTCATTTTATGTCTTTTAATTAGCCATTCAGATGAAATTTTCCCCCGAGGTTTTTGTTACGGGGAAAACCTTTATTCATCTTGCCTTTAGGAACAACAGCCCTCTGGAATTTGTAAACCTTTTTTATTCTCGCGCCTAAAAAAATGACCGGCACCAACGGTTAGAGATTTCTAATTCGCATCTCGCTGATTCTTTGTCAAAATCTGGAAATTAACTTGTTTGTGAAGCAAGTACAGAAAAATGAAATAATTCCCGTCTGTTCGGGAAGAATTCTATTTTAAAAGAAAACAATTCAGGTTTTCCATAATCCTGACTTTTTTTTGAAAGACCTGTTTTTTTCACTTTTAGGAACAATGAATCCATTATTTATTTTTTCACCGTTCCTGAACTTCCGGTTGATAGAAATTTTTCACCCGCTTTCTAAAAACCGGTTTTTTATTTTTCCCTACTAAAACCAGGATATTTTTTCGATTAAGGGAGGTTGAGTTTTTCCCAAAAAGAACCGCTTCTTCATTTCTCTGAACCCGTTCCCTTTTTTGAAGCATCCACGTATCAGTTTTTGACTTGCCTTTCATCCTTGTAACAGCGATTGCATTATTCGCCTTCTCTACAGGTCGTGCCACCTTAAAATTACCTTTAACCGTGGATAAAGAACTAATCATTAATTCCACGCCTACAGAAGTAGAAATTGCGCTCGTAGAGAACTCCAAACTCGTCGAGTTGCACCACCAAAAAACAAACGATAACTTTACAGTAGGCGATATTTTTCTAGGGAGAATCAAAAAACTCATGCCCGGGCTAAATGCAGCTTTCGTTGACATCGGCCATAAAAAAGACGCTTTTCTCCATTACACCGACCTGGGCCCAAAACTGCGTTCCCTGATTAAGTTTACGGAAGGCGCCATGTCCGGCAAACTTTCTACCCATCGGCTGGAAAATTTTAAAATGGCTCCAGAAATTGTCAAAACGGGAAAGATTGACCAGGTGATGGACAAACGGCAACAAATTCTGGTGCAGGTTTTGAAAGAACCCATTTCCACGAAAGGCCCCCGCCTGAGTTGCGAAATGACCCTTCCCGGCAGGTATTTGGTCTTGACCCCTTTCTCGGACATCATCGCCATTTCAAAAAAAATAGCCAATGCAGAAGAGCGAAAACGGCTCAGATTGCTAATCGAAAGTATTCGTCCTAAAAATTTCGGCATCATCGTTCGCACTGCCGCCGAGGGGAAAAAAGTGGCGGATTTGCATGAAGAGCTGTCGCTGATGCTGCAAAAATGGGAAGACATTTTCAAGCAATTGCACAAGGCAAAGGCTCCTCTAAAATTGCTCAGTGAACTCGATAAAACCTCTAGTATTCTCCGCGATTTTCTAACCGACTCCTTCAACCGGATTATCGTCAATGACAAGCAACTCTATTACCACATTAAAAATTTCCTGGGATCCATAGCCCCGGAAAAAGTGAAAATCGTGTCGCTGCACCGGTCTAAGAAGCCCATCTTCGACGCGCGCAATATTAACCGTCAAATAAAAGCCTCTTTTGGCAAAACGGCTACCATGCCAAGTGGTGCTTATCTCGTCATTGAGCATACGGAAGCGATGCACGTCATCGATGTGAACAGCGGACACAAAATGTCGAGTAATGACCAGGAAAAAGCCGTGCTGGCTGTCAACCTGGAGGCTGCCGAAGAAATTGCTCGCCAAATGCGGTTGCGCGATATCGGCGGCATCATTATCGTGGATTTTATCGACATGCGAAACGGTGAAAACAGAAAGGTTTTGGTGAAGGCCATGCGGCAGTACATGAAACAAGATCGGGCGCAGCACACCATCCTACCACTGAGTAAATTCGGCTTGATGCAAATTACCCGGCAACGCGCACGCCCCGAAATCTCAATCAATACAGCGGAAGTTTGCCCTACCTGCGCGGGTACCGGCAAAATCAACCCTTCCATTTTATTGACCGATGATATAAACCGCGACCTGAATTTCATCCTTCAGTCCCGGCCAAAATCCCAATTGGTTCTCAAGGTACACCCCTATGTGGCAGCCTTTTTAAAGAAAGGTTTTCCAAGCCCCCAAATGAAGTGGTACCTCCAGAAGTATAAGTGGATTCAGATTAAACCGGACCCTGACCTCGGTATGATGGAATACAAGTTTTACGACAAGAACGAAGATGAAATCCGGTTGAATTAGCCGGACGAGGCAAGGTTATGCGAAAGCCGTTTTCTAAAAGCAGTTCCATAAAATATTGCCCCTTTCTTTTCAGGGACAACCGCAATCGCTTGCGCGGCAAGCGACAAAAAGCAAGATTAGCGCCATCCAAAAAATGATACTCCACAAGGCTGTTTTGTTTTTCATATTGGTTCTTTTTCAGGTCTTAAGTTAGGGGGTAGCTTTAGGTTACGCCCTAACTTAAACGCTTTTTTGCAAAATTAAAAAATCTGTTTGAGTTGCCCAAAACGAATATTGGTAGCGCCCCTGAATTGGGGTTTGGGGCATGCCACCCGCTGTATTCCAATTATTGAAGCGCTTTTAAAACGAAACGTCGAGGTGATAATTGCCTCCGACGGACGGGCTTTGGAATTGTTGAAAAAGGAATTCCCAAATTTAAAACATCTCGCCCTCCCCTCCTACAAAGTGCGTTATTGGAGCAGCAATATGCAGATCAATATTGCCATCCAACTTCCCAAAATAATTCTCGCAATTTATAGAGAAAGGAAAAGGCTCAATCGAGTAGTTGAAGAGTGGAACATCGACGCTGTCCTTTCGGATAACCGATACGGTTGCCGCTGCAAAAAGGTGCGAAGTATTTTGATCACTCATCAATTAAACATCAAAATCCCCTTTCGCCTACTTGAAAAAATCGTCGAATGGGTCAATCGTCGAATGGTCGAAAAATTTGACGAATGTTGGGTTCCCGATGCCGAAGGGGCGGACAATTTATCGGGGGCGCTTTCGCAAAACGAACAATTGAAAAAAGTGAAATTTATTGGAATCCTGTCGCGAATGAAGCCCAGACACCTTCCTCAAAAATACGATTGCCTGGCACTGCTATCGGGTCCGGAACCACAGCGAACCTTTCTCGAAATGAAAATTGTCGAACAAGCCAAAAAGCTTCCGTTGCAGTTTTTAATCGTGCAAGGCAAGACCGAGCAAACCAGACATTTTTTTATCGCAAAAAACATCGAGGTCTATTCTTATCTGACTTCAAAAGAATTAAATGGGACCCTATTGGCTAGTGAAATCGTTATTTGCCGTTCGGGATACAGCAGCCTCATGGACTTGGTCACTTTAAAGAAAAAGGCAATTCTAATTCCTACACCCGGACAAACCGAGCAAGCTTATTTAGCGAAGCGTTTTTTCGCACAGGGTCTATTTTGGGTTCAATCTCAGGAAAATCTAAATTTGAAAGAAGCACTCGAAAAAGCTCGTCATCTGGAGACCTTTAAACGTCCGTCTTTTAAAAATAACCGGCTTGGAACGGTCATTCAGGAACTCCTTGAAAGCATTTGAAAACAACTCTTCCCTCCCTCAATTTTCAGAAGTAATGTATCACCTCATTCCTTCTTATTCGAAACCCTTTCGTTGGGACAACATCCCGATGAAAGTTCGGGACAAGCTGCGACTTCCCCAACTAGCCTTCTTTTTTATTAAACCGGTTCATCGTATGCGCCAGGCCAATTGTTCCAAAACTTTTCGCTGTTTCGGCTGCCTGTTTTAAAATTTCCGGCAGCTTTTGTTTCTCATCCTCACTCCATTTTCCGAGAACGTAGTTCACCTGCTGACCTTTGAAAAAAACATTTCCTATGCCAATGCGGAGGCGGGCGTAATTATTGCCCCCTGTCATTTGGTCGATGTCTTTCAAGCCATTGTGTCCTCCGTCGCTTCCTTTTGCCCGGAGCCGTTGTTTGCCGAAAGGCAAGTTCAAATCATCCAGGATTACGAGTAAATTGCTTTTCTGAATTTTTTTCTTTTGCAACCAATAGCGTACCGCCTTGCCACTTCGATTTACATAAGTGGAGGGTTTGAGGAGAACGAAAGTGCGTCCCTTGTGCCGGAATTCGGCTAAATCACCCAAGGCCTCATTTTTAAAAGCAACGTCAAACAAACCAGCCAAGGTGTCGACCACCTCAAACCCGACATTGTGCCGGGTATCCTCGTATTCGGGTCCCATATTTCCCAAACCAACTATCAAATACTTCATTGGGTCAGGTACTGTTTTTTTGAAAATTTGTTGAAATAGTTTGGCAATAAAAGTCATTGGTCATCAGGTAGTTAAACAAAACACCGAGGTTATTCCCGGATTAGCTTTCGGCGAAAATAATGAATATTGTGCAACTGGTTGAAAAGGTCGTATTATCGAACCCAAACTAAAAACAAACCTGAGGTTTAAGAAAGCGAAGTTCGCGTAGTTTTTTGTAAAAAGGCAACGATTTGCCGGATTAAAACATTAGGTAATTAGCCGTCCCATTCAATTTCAGTGAAGGCAACTAATTGCATAAATGTTACATTTGCTCTTGTGATGAAGAAGTGGTTCACCAACATATATTATTCCTTTCCCTGCAGGTTGCTCATCTTGCATTTGCGCAGCAATTTGGTTCTGTTAGCTATCTGGATATTTTTGGTTCTCTTTTTGACGGGGAGTCTCGCCGAAAAATTTGGCATCCGGTATCTTTTTCTCTCCCCCGAATATATGGGGAAGGTGGGGTTTTGGAGTTTCTTCTATTTAGGGTTGGCTTTCGGGGGTTTTGCGATGAGTTGGAACCTAACTTCTTATCTTTTGAGCGCTCATTATTTTCCTTTTTTAGCCACCTTGGCACGCCCTTTCACCAAATTCAGTTTAAACAATGTCTTGATTCCAGTCGCCTACGTTCTTCTCTTTCTGATTTCCACCATCTGGTTTGATGTTTATTACGAATTCCATAGCCTGAGTTCAGCCCTTTGGAACGGTGCAGGATTTATGGCTGGAATTGTCGTTCTCGTCACCTGTATTTCGAGCTATTTTTTCTTTACCAACAAGGATATTTTAAGTTTTCTAAATTACAAAAATTACACCTCCTCCAATTTTGAAGGGTATGCTAAACAAAGCAAAAAAGACCTTCCGGCAATGGAGGAAATCAAATCCAATAAAAACCAAATGCGAGTGGACACCTACCTGACGGAGTCCTTCCGCCCCCGCTTGGTGAGAAGCGTCGCACATTACGACCCTGCCCTTTTGTTGCGGGTTTTCAAACAAAACCATACCAACGCCCTCATCGTCCAACTTTCGAGTTTGGTCGTTTTGTTCATTTTGGGCCTGCTCATCGATCATCCACGCTTTCGGATTCCGGCCGGCGCCAGCATGTTTTTGCTGAGCAGCATTATCGTGGCCATCACCGGTGCCATTTCTTATTGGTTCAACCGTTGGCGAATGACGGTATTAATTTTACTGTTCATTGCCATCAATCAAATTACTCGCTACGACGTTTTCAACCATAAAAACAAAGCCTACGGCTTGGATTATTCTGCCGAACCAAGTCCTTATACCTACCAACAACTCGAAGGAGTTTGTACGGGTGATAATGTAAATTCGGATATCAAAAACACCCGGCAAATATTAGATAACTGGTCCCGAAAACTCAAGACCCCAAAAGGGAGTAAACCCAAAATGGTGTTCTATTGCGCCAGCGGGGGTGGCATGAAATCGGCCCTATGGGCAATGGAAGTTTTGCAGAAAGCAAACCGCCTGTCCAATGGCCGATTGATGCGTCATACCGTGCTGATGTCAGGCGCTTCGGGAGGCATGATCGGTTCTGCCTATTTTCGGGAATTGTATTTGCGCAAGCAGCAAAACGATGCTATTGACCTCAACGACGATACTTACATCCAAAACATTGGCAAAGACCTCCTCAATTCAATTGCTTTCACAATCGTCACCAACGACCTTTTCGTACCCTGGGCCCAATTTAAAAAAGGAGGATTCTCTTATAAAAAAGACCGGGGCTACATTTTTGAAAAACAACTCGATGAAAACACAAACTTCGTCATGGACAAGACCATCATGGACTACCACGACCCGGAATTTCAAGCGAACATTCCCTTGATTTTCATCACTCCTTCCATCGTAACGGATGGACGGCGATTGATCATTTCCTCTCAGGGGGTTTCGTACATGATGGCTGCCCCGATAGGCATCGAAATACCCGGTTCTGTAGAAATAGATGCGGTTGATTTCAGGCGATTTTTCGATCTCCAAGGCGCAGATAGTTTGCAGTTCACCACGGCCCTGCGCATGAACGCTACCTATCCCTATATTTTGCCGAATATTTATTTGCCCAGTAAGCCCCACATAGAAGTCATGGATTCCGGCTTCCGCGACAATTTCGGATTGAAATCGGCCATCCGGTTCATCCACGTTTTCCAAAAGTGGATTAAAGAAAATACCAGTGGTGTTATCCTTGTGCAAGTGCGTGGCTATGACCGGAATAAAGAAATTGAATCCACCGACAATCAAGGCGTATTCGATGCTATTTTAAACCCTTTGGGACTTGCCGGGAAAATTTTGAGCCTGCAGGACTATGAACATGACACCAATTTGGGCTTTGTTTTCGACATACTGGGGAAAGAAAATTTTGAAATCATTCACTTCACCTATTATTCAAAAGGCGCAAAGAGGGCACCCTCCATGTCCTTTCACCTCACAAAACGGGAAAAGAGAGAAATTTTAGAAGCTATCGATTTGAAAGAAAATCAGGAAAGCCTGAAAAGGCTGACAGAGGCCCTGTCTACGAAGGTTGAATGATCATTGTCACCGCCAAAATGTAAAATGTAAAATTTTTCCTTTTGGCAAGGGTATTGAATGACAAGGCCTATTAAAATTGTATCTTTCATGTGTCAGAATCGCTGATTTTTTGAATTAGCGGATTTCGCAGATATCTCATTTTGTCAGAATCAGGATTTGCAGGATTATTGGATTTACCGGATTCGGAATCGGGGGAATCTTTAGCCTGTAGGAGAAAGCATTTTCCCTATTGTTTCCGAAACTTCTTAATGACTTCGAGTAACGCCGAGGATTAAATCCGCGAACATCCGCTATTCCGTCCTCCCCCATACTGAAAATCCTCAAATCCCGAAAATCCTGAATCTGACAATTGTCCAAATTAATTGGACAACGAAACATCAAAAAGATATTCCAAACACGAGGTAAAATTTTTCCAAATCTGGGTTCACCGCCACCTTGCCAAATACGGGCAGGGAAAATTTTTGGGATAGCTCAATCTCCTTGGTATATCCGACGGAAATATTCACGACGTTGAAAGAATCTGGGTCACCTTCGTCTTCGTGGGTGTAAAAACCGTTGCCCAGACTTAGCCCCAATTCGACACCTCCGACGGGGTAAGCAAAATCAACAAATACGCTTTTGTCCAAATCGGCGCCTTTGAAATTGTACCCCACAGAAGCAGAAAGCGGAAAATTGTCCACACCACTGAACGAGAGCATACCTTCGAAGATATGCCCGGTTTCTTCGTTGGGACCGTAGGTGAAATAATTGTCTTTGGTATCGACCAAAGTTTGGTCACTTGGAAAAAAATAATCGGTAAAGGTGAAGCCGAAGGGTCCTGCTGTCAGAGTCAAATACAAATCGGCTTCCGTTCCGTCAAAACCGGAAGACAAACCATAGCTGCCCCACGCTCCGATTTCCAAACCGAAAATTCCGGCCGTGTCAATTTCTGGGGTAAAAGAGAGGTAGGGTTGCATAGCCGGGCCATTCGCCAAGAGTTGTCCCCTCCAAAGGTAACGGCTCACAAAATCGGCACCGACATCAAATTGAGCCTGCATTTCGGGGAGGAAAGAAAAACCAAAGAACCCAAGTATTAGTAGAAGTTTCGTACAAGTTTTCATGATTCAGATTTTTTTGATTAATAAATATAATTTCAAAAGTCTGAAAACAGAAAACCCGAAAAATTTCTGAATCAAATTTGGGCAACGTTCCTTTGAGAAAGAGAATTTCCCTAATTTTGAGCTTGTTAAATTTTCAGAAAGCGGGTTTTCCGTTTTCAATTGAAAGGCACCCGGACTCCACTCCGGGTGTTTTTTTTGTTTATTTGAGACCATCAGGTGTTGCCTCGGTGGGAAGAGTAAAGGGGGGGGCAGCGAGGTGATGCCTGATGGTCTGTACTAAGGCATCACCTCGTTGCCATCCCTCAAAACCACCCCCGCCGGGGCATCACCTGAATACCCTTCACAAAGGTAAAATTTGAAGCACTATCCGTAGGATTGCTTGAAACCCTCCATCAATTACACGTTCCTCCCTTACTTATTTTACAGCCAGATTGTAGGATGTTTCTTCAATATCCTGATAAGCCTGCATATCGTGTTCTGCCAAATCCAGACCTTTCACTTCGTCTTCCTCCGTAACGCGTAAACCCATGAAAACTTTAATTAGGTACAAAGTACCAAAAGCGAAGGAAAAAGTGAAGATGCCAACAGCCGCGATTCCTTCCAATTGAGCGAGGAGTTGAGCCCAACCTGCCATAGAACCGAAGATTCCGACAGCCAGTGTACCCCAGATACCGCATACCAGGTGGACGGAAGTTGCACCTACCGGGTCGTCCAATTTCCGTTTATCGAAAAAGACCACAGAGAAGGGAATAATAACTCCGGCGATAAGCCCAATGATAATTGAGTCGCCAGGGGTCATCACATTCGCCCCAGCAGTTATTCCGACCAAGCCTCCTAAGATGCCGTTCAAGACCATCGAAAGGTCGTGCGATTTGTATAACCAATAGGAAGTAAAGAAAGAGCCAATGGCTCCGGCGGCAGCGGCCAAACACGTTGTTACAAACACCAGGGAAACGGCAACCGGGTCGGCTGATAACACCGAACCACCATTGAAACCAAACCAACCAAACCACAGCATAAACACCCCGATAGCTGCCAGAGGTATATTGTGACCCGGAATCGGCTTTATGCCGTCTTTGGAATATTTTCCCAATCGCGGTCCAAGCAGAAGGATGGCTGCTAAAGCCCCCCACCCGCCAACGGAATGCACGAGGCTGGAACCGGCAAAGTCGTAGAACCCAAGGGCATCCAACCAACCACCTCCCCATTTCCACATGCCCGTTATCGGATAACTGATGGCAACGAAAATGGTGGCAAAAACCAGGAAGGAATTCAACTTGATACGCTCAGCTACGGCGCCGGAAACGATGGTGGCTGCAGTAGCGGCAAACATCGCCTGAAAAATAAAATCTGTCCAGTAAGTATAAGTGCCATCTGCGTAATCGATGGCGCCGGCAGCCCCTGCGGGCATCGTCAGTCCAAATCCACTGAACCCGAAAAATCCGCCAGCGTTCGTTCCGGGATACATCAGGTTAAAGCCCAAAACATAATAGGTCAGCAGTCCGATTGCAATAATCATGGTGTTCTTGAATAAGATATTCACCGTGTTTTTTTTGCGCACGAAACCAGCCTCCAGGGTTGCAAAGCCCATGTGCATGATGAATACCAAGACGGAGGCAATTAAAACCCAGAGATTGTTGGTAGTAAATAATGCTTCGTTCATTTTTTTTAAAATTAGCAGGTTAACAAATCAATTCATGAAAAGCCTTCCCCTTTCGACCGGGTCGTCGCGGTCAAAAAAAGAAGATTTAGTGACGCCTTCTGCGCCACGAACTGGTTTTATCTCATCTGATTTGTGGTGAAATGGAAAGGGCAGCTTATCCCAAATAAAAGGTAAGGCTAATTATTATCATTCGGTTAAACTATTTATTTTCATTGGGTTATACTCCCTAGAGGGCTTCGGGACCCTTTTCGTCTGTTCGAATGCGGACTATTTGTTGGACATCCAAAACGACGATTTTACCATCGCCAATAGCTCCGGTACGTCCGGCTTCCGTGATGGTACTGACAATTTGGTTGACCATAGTATCTGTCGTCAAAATATTTAATTGCAATCTGGCAATATAATCGGCATCATAAACACTTCCCCGGTACACCAATTTCTCACCTTTTTGCAAGCCAAATCCCTTGACCTCCTGCAAGGTGAAGAATTTAACTCCAATCTTCGCCAAAGCATCCCGGACTGTGTCAAAACGAGAAAGACGGATGATAGCTTCAATTTTTTTCATAGTAATAAGTTGATTATTCAAAATTAAAAAATGAATTTTGCGCCTTAATAATTGGTTGAAACTTACAGAATATAATTCTGAGGTGGTTGACAGCGCGTATAGTTTTTGAAGGTTTTATGGGGTTAGCTTGTTAAAAAATCTCAAATCACAAAAAATTGCTTAAAAATTATTGATTACTTAATGTTTAATAATATAAAATTATTATTAAAAAATTACTAAATAATCAGGCTTCTTGATGGCAAAATTACAATATTTTGCTTTATTGGGAAGCATTTCCCTATCTTTAAGCCATGAACATTAATCGGATTTTTGTTTCCGAATATTATTTCGAATGAAAAGCCCACGAAAAGAGGATAATCGACAATTATTGCATTTAGGTCAGGTGAATCGGCAAATATTGTATTATTTTTTCAAAGCGAATTTCTTGACAAATCATCCATTTTTTTACAACGAAATTCTTTTAGTCCCTTCAGAATGACTTCAAAACAAAAAAATAGCGTGCTCCAAGCCATGCTAAAAATAATTGAAAAGAACCGGAAATCGCTTCTCGAAGCCAATAAAGTAGATGTTGAAAATTATTCCGGCGGAGACCAAGCCATGCTAGATCGCCTGATAATTGATGAACAAAAAGTGGACGGAATGCTCCAATCCGTCCTCGAAGTGTTGGAGAAACCGGACCCCGTGAATGTCGAATTGTATCGCTATCAGAACCCGAATGGAATGCTCGTCCAAAACAAAACAGCACCTTTCGGCAGTATTTTAATAATCTATGAGTCGCGTCCCGACGTCACTATCGAGGCGGCGGTTTTGGCTTTCAAAGCAGGCAACAAAATCCTACTGAAGGGGGGAAAAGAAGCCCGAAACTCAAATCTGAAACTCGTCGAATGCTGGCAGGCTGCCTTGAAAATGAGTGGTTTAGATAGCTCGTGGATTCAATACTTCGATTTTCCACGCGAAAAAACCCGAGCCTTTTTGAAAGCGCCGCATCTGCCGGTGGATCTGATCGTTCCCAGGGGAGGTGAACGCTTGATTGCCTTCGTCAGAGAGCATGCCACTGCCCCCGTTTTGGTTAGCGGCAGGGGAAACAACTTCCTCTACATCCACGAGGAAGCGAATTGGGAAATGGCAGAAGCCATTGTTCTGAATGCCAAAACGGATAAAATCAGCGCCTGCAACGCTTTGGATAAAGTATTGATAGACCGGAACTTGCCCGACCTGAAAGTTTGCCTTGAAAAATTGATTGACCGGCTGCATAATGCTGGTATCGCCGTTCTGTCGGATGATTTTATCAAAGAATTGCTGCCACAAAAAAATATCGAAGCGGTGGAATCTGAAGCAATTTGGTTCGAAGAATTTTTATCGAAGAAAATCGTTTTGGGGAAAGCGGAAAATGAGGAGGATGCCATCGAAAAAATCAACAAATACTCAGGTGGACATTCGGCAAGCATTCTGACCCAAAATGAAAAAGCCGCCCAAAAATTCATGGAAGAAGTGGATGCCGGGGCAGTCTATCACAATGCCTCCACCCGATTTACCGACGGCGGTCAATTCGGCATGGGTGCCGAATTAGCCATCAGTACCGATAAATTGCACCACCGTGGCCCACTTGGCTTGGAGCAATTGGTGAGCAACAAATGGTTTATTTACGGTTCGGGGCAGGTGAGGGAATAGAGAGATTTTTGGTAGCTAAAGAGAATGCTACGAATTGATTTTCAAATAATATTTTCCGCCGGTTGAATAATGGTTATCCAAAATGAATCGAAAAAAAATAATTCTTAAGATAGGGACTTCAATGCTCACCAGGGGAACGAATCAAATTTCGAGAGGCAAAATTGAAGACATAGCCCGACAAATTTTGGTTCTTCGCGAAAAATACGACCTCATCATAGTCAGTTCAGGGGCCATTGCTGCGGCGAAGCAATTTGTAGAGCTTTCCGGTGGTCATTTGATTGTTGTCAAGCAGGCATTGGCAGCCATTGGGCAGCCTTTTCTGATGCGCATTTACCAGGAAGTATTCAACGATTTCGGCCTGCACACAGCTCAGTGTTTATTGAATTACAACGATTTTAAAAAAGAAAAATCGAAAGCGAACACCATCAACACCATCAATGTCCTCCTCGAAAACAACTATATCCCCATCATCAATGAAAACGACACCGTTTCCACCGAGGAAATCAAATTCGGAGATAACGACAAACTCGCCGCCCTCACTGCTACGCTGCTAGAAGCCGACCTTTTGATATTAGCTTCGGACATCGAGGGTTTGTACGATGCCGACCCGAAGAAACATGCCGGCGCCCACCTCATTCCGCGTGTGAACAACATGGAAGCCGTCCAACACCTTGCCGGTGACAGTATTTCCCTGCACGGAACAGGGGGCATGAAATCAAAGTTAAAGGCTGCCAGGATTTGCCTCGACCAGCAGATCGAGGTTTGGATTGTGAACGGGAACGTCGAAAATTTTGCGGTGCTCGCCTTGGAAGAAAAGATGGTCTTTACGCGATTTGATTCCCGTCCCTGAATAGGCACCAAAACCGAATTGCTACCTTAAGGGGCGGTGATCAGACTATGGGGACAAAAAAAATTCTTGCTATTATCGAGCTAGTTTGGTGATTAAATAATTATTATTGATTTTTAAAGAAACAGCTTGGCAGTGATCCTTCTTTCTTTTATAAACAATCCCATCAGGCATGCTTTTTTCCAATTCAAAACATTCTTGGACAATCCTTTGAATATACGGAAACTGGTTTATCGGATAACGGGGTACAGGTTTGCATCCCTCATTATCAATTATGATTTCCGGCATAGTTTCCATTAAATCTTCCCGAAGGTTTTCCCAGGCACCGGGGACAATTCGATAAGCTGTATCGTAAGAAGTATCTTTGGTCAGTGGGCTTCCGAAAATATAACCCGTCAGTGGATAAGTTGCAACAAAGCGGGCGGCAGGTCTTCTTTCGGAATCCAGGTAGGCGTGGGCATCTTGCCCCCAAACAAAAACCTTGTCATCTGGCTTGGTAGTTTTCTTGACATATTTTCCGCACTTGCTGATGCCCCAGTGATCGTAGATGCTGATGGAATGACTAATCAAAAATCCAACAACCGTCAAAGCCAACCATTTCTTTAACACTGCAGGTTTAAAAAGCCACCAAGCAGAATAAGATTGTTTTTCATGCCAAATAAGCCTAAAAAATGGGGCGGTTAAAAGACACAATACCGGCGTCAATTGTAAATAATAATGTGGGTAAAACCTGCCAGGATATGCCAGTCCGACTATTGCGGCAGCCGTTAAGCCAAGCAAGGTATAAAATTCAGCTTCCCTTCCGACCCAAAGATTGTTCTTTTTTGAAAACGAAGATTTAATACTCAAATAACTGCCCAATACCAAGGGGCCACAGGCACCGATATAAGCTAATGTGGTCAGTATTCCTCTTTTCCAGAAAACCGGATCTACAATGCCATGCGGTGCTTTGAAATTCTCAAATATCCAATAGAATGCTTCTTTCAAATTGCCCTGAATATGAAGGACGAAAGCAATCAATGCCAACAAAGTGAAATAACTGGTAGTCAAAAAGAAAGCGTGAAATAGCGAGGTAATCCGTTTTAATTCATTCCTTTTTCGGTACAAAGGCGACAAAAGATACAAGCCCAAGGGGACCGCCATGATTGCAGCAGGTTGTTTT
>CAZJYF010000030.1:0-15893 GCA_964549665.1 uncultured Saprospiraceae bacterium | reverse complement strand
AGTTTTTAAAAAACTGCCAGGGAAAATTTAAGCGGAACAATTCGATTAATCCAACCGCCCCTCTCGCCGATGCCAATGCTCTCTTTTTTGACATTGCCCTAAAAATTTCCATCGGACCCTTGGCGTCAGGCGGCCCGGGCAATACGAATACGACTTTCCCTTTCACATCCAGTCCTTTGTAATCATCAATGCCGCTTTCTTCATCTACCCACCCATGACCGGCAAATACGGCAATGGTGTCATTTTCACTTGACGGACCGTTCAAAACAAGAAAATCTCCACCCTGCCGGAATTCATTCTCTCCAAATTGCAATTTGGCGGCATGTGGAGGTTTGATTTTAAATAATGAAATGGCTTGTAAATACGAATTCTGTCCGGAAATAGGTACCACTCCAAACGCACGGAATTGTTCGGCAATGTACCTAGCCGCAATATTATTTTCTCTTGTTCCAGTTCGACGGCCTTGCAATTCATCGGAAGCAAGGAAGCGCAGATGAGCTTCCAATGCAGCTTTATCGAGATGAGATTCAGGTAAATCTTTACTATTCTGTCCCAAAGCAGCCGAACAACTAAAGCAAAGTAAAAGGATTAATTTAAGAGCGATATTCATAAGGCTTTTAATTTTCAATCTGACTTTTGTGAAAACATTATCTCCTCCACCAACTCGCAAATGATATGTCCGACCAGCATGTGACCTTCCTGAATTCTTGGGGTATTTGACGATGGGATATGAATGATAAGGTCGCAATGGTCGTTTAACTTGCCACCTGTTTTTCCGGTGAACCCTAAAACAGACATTTTTTTTTCCTTTGCAGTTATTGCAGCATTTATAATGGTTGGAGAATTGCCGGATGTTGATAAGGCAAACAATATATCTCCTTCCTGCCCTTTTGCCTGAATGGCCCTTGCGAAAACCTTTTCATAGCCATAATCATTGGCAACGGCGGTTAGAAAAGAAGAGTTGTCGTGCAATACTTCGGCAAACAAAGGTGCCCGGTCTAAATAAAAACGACCGGAAAGTTCGGCGGCGAGATGTTGGGCATCTGCGGCGCTGCCTCCATTGCCGCAAAAGAGAATTTTTTTGCTGTTTTGAAGCGCTTGGGTTGTCAATGTTACAATTTGGTGGATAGTCCGTATCAAAGATTCGTCCTGAAGGATGGTCTTTTTGAGTGCCAGACTTTCTCCTAAAATCGTTACAATTTTTTGATTCATTTTGACAAAAGGCTTTTCACATAAGACACCAAATGCGCTCTTTTCACTTCTTTTTGCACGCGAAGGTTAAATTCTTTTTTGTCGGAAATAGACTTGGCAAGTTCAGACCCAAGCTTCAAATTTTTGACGGTAGCGACCCCTTTTTCAGCTTCATTTTCGCCAATTAAAATAACGACAGGGCAGCGTTTTTCGTCGGCGTATTTCAATTGTTTTTTCATTTTGCGAAAGCCTTTGTAAAAGCCATAATAAACCTCTACTTCTATGCCTTCCATTCGCAATTCTCTTGCAATAAGCTGATATTCAGGCATTAATTCATCGTCAAAATAAGCAATTAAAACTGGTCCATCCACTTTTTCCGGCGCTTGATGGGTCAGGCGAAGCAACTCAGCCAGTCGATCTACACCGATGGAAGCCCCCGTAGCGGGGACTTTTAAGCCCAACAATTTTTCAACCAGCCCATCGTACCGACCGCCGCCACAAATGGAGCCAACTCTCCTTTCTTTTCCCTTTTCATCCACATAATTTTGCAGGGATTCTACTTCAAAAACCGGCCCCGTATAATAAGCCATCCCCCTGACCAAACCCGGTTCAAACACCACCCGCGATTCGTCAAAATCCAAGGCGGAGAGTACTTCATCAATTTTTTTTAGTTCTTCGATTCCCTCTTGTGCCATCGGGTTATCAATGCCTGCTGCCTGTAGTTTCTTCAAGATGTCTTTTCGCAATCGGATGCCGGTGAATCCTTTTAAAAATTGAAAAATGGAATCTATCAGGGTTTCATCTAAATGCAACCCCGCAATTTCGGCACCCGATTTTTCAACTCTCCCCTTTCCCAATTCCAAACGCATCGCATCCCACCCAATCTTCTCCAATTTATCCATAATTCGAAGAATTGACTGCTCTTCTTCTCCCTCCGAAATTCCCAAAGAACGAAGGAAGCCGGTAAGTACTTTCCGGTCATTTACCTTCACCACATAAGTGCCTCGTTTTAGCCCGATGGCTTCTAAAGCATCGGAAAGAATCATGCAAACTTCTGCATCAGCCACCACGTCATCCGTTCCCACCGAGTCGAAATCGAGTTGCCAAAATTCCCGAAATCGGCCCGGACTGAGTTTCAACTCATACCGATATACGGGTCCAAACTGAAACCGCCGAAAAAGGGGAGTCCTCCCCTCCCCCAGCCTATTTTTTAAATAATCCATCCAAAGCCGTTCAGCATAAACCCTTGCCAAAGGAGCCGTCAGATCGTACCGAAGTGCCACCGGATGATGGTCCATAATCACTTTTCCCCATTCGTCCCGCATTTCTCTGCCGTTGGTCAAAAAGACAGGTTCCTCTTCGGGATTCTTAAAGGAATAAACTCCCTGTTCTACCGAATCGGCATCGGGCATATACTTTCCAATCGCGTCGGCATATTCCAAAACGGGAGTTTCCCAATGCTCAAAACCATAGGATTTGTAAACCTCTGCAGCAGCAGTAATTATTTTCCAACGCAATTGATTCAGGTTGGCATCTACGTCTCTGAAACCTTTAATTTTTCGAGGTACGATGCCCCGTTGAAGGTTCTCCTTTTTCATTTAATGGTGGTTTATAACAAAAAAAGCACTATTCGTTGTGAATAATGCTTTTGTCCCGATGAGCAGATTCGAACTGCTGGCCTCCTGATCCACAGTCAGGCGCTCTAACCAACTGAGCTACAACGGGATATAGGAATAATGGCAAAATGGCGCCAATTAATTTTTTTAAAAGCGCCACAAAGGTAAAAAACCTTCCAAAGAGTTCCAAAGTTTCCGCGTTTCATAGTTGCAGGGGTGGCAAGCTTTCAAATGCTTTCCCCACAACTATGAATCAAATTTTGAAGCCCGCTTGGTTTTGAGCGAACAGGGTTATTTTATCAATTAGAATCTCCCTTAACGGTAACCTTTATGGTACTACTCATCTCTTCCCCATAGGATTGGTGTAAACCATCGGCGAATTGCAAGGTGAGTTTATGACTTCCGGGAGCCAAATTCAACTCCGTTTCGGTTTGCCCTTTTCCAAAGTGAATGTGGGTGCTGTCGGCGGGGACAACGGTTCCTTTTTCAATAAAATCACCATCGATAATAATGTGATGGTGTCCTGTGTTTTCAACAAGTTCTCCGGCTGGTTTAATTTCCATGCCTTGAACGTCCATTTTGACGGTAAAAGTAGTAGAAACGGTATCGCCATCCGCCGGTGCCAGAAAAGCGACGGAAGGCCCAGCAGTAGTGGCTTCTTCAACTTCGTCATTATCGGTATCGGCGCTGTTTGAACTATTATCGCCACAATTGGCAAATAAAAGCGCAAAAGAAGCAAAAACTAAGAGTGAAAAGAAATTACGTACTTTCATTGATTCTGAATTTTATGTGTTGGTTAATAAATTTATACTTCAATTAGAAAATTATGTAATGGGCGACAAAGGGGAAGCAATTACATTTGCGGGTGATTTTTGGATTGTTTGGGAAGCTTTAATTTTGACAAAGGAAAAAAAACTCAATTCAAAAACCAAATTACCACTTCAAAAATGGCAAAAATTTATTATGAATAATAAAGTCATTGAGTTAATAGTCGAGGATATGAGTTGCCAAAGTTGTGCGGCGAATATAACCCGATTTTTGAAGAATAAAGGGCTTCTGGATGTTTATGTCAATTTTTCGACAAGTGAAGTTCGATTTTCTCAGGGAAATTCTTCAATCACTCTTGGTGAGGTGAAAAAGGGCATCCGCCAACTTGGATACAGGGTAGTAGAAGATGACACCTCCCACCCTTTTTGGACGTTGGAAAGAAAACTATTGTTCAGTGCAATATTCACTCTTCCACTGCTTTTCAACCACGTTTTCATGATGTTCGGACTTGGAGGATTTCCATTTCTGGAGAATTTTTGGATTCAATTTGCCATTTGTTTGCCCACCTACCTGATTGGTTTTTGGCACTTTGGAAAAAGTAGTTGGGCCGCCATTCGACAAGGAACCACCCATATGGACGTATTGATTTTCATCGGAAGCTCCGCTGCTTTTATTTACAGCCTTGTCGGAACGGTTTTGAACGACCCGAATTTAATTTTTTACGAAACCAGCGCAACTATTATCACCTTAGTTTTATTGGGCAACTGGCTGGAAAAACGCTCGGTTCTGCAAACCACTACCGCCATGGAGGAATTGAGCAGATTGCAAGTGGAGAAAGCAAGAAAAGTGATGCCTTCCGGCGCTATAGTATCAGTGGATAAAGATGAAATCCTTCCCGGCGATTCTCTTCAGGTAAATGAGGGTGATAAAATCCCGACCGATGGCAAAATAGAAGAAGGAAGTGCTTTGGTTGATGAATCTATGCTGACGGGAGAGAGTATCCCCGTTGAAAAATCAACCGGTGATTCAGTAATAGGCGGGGCTGTTTTACTCTCCGGCAATATTCGTCTCCGGACCACAGCCACCGGAAAAGATACCGTCCTTCAGCAAATGATCGAACTGGTCAAAACTGCACAACAGAACAAACCCGACATTCAACGCCTGGCCGATAAAATGAGCGCCATTTTTGTTCCCGCAGTGCTCGCCATCTCCCTTTTGACGCTGACGATTTCCTATTTTGTTTTCTCTCTTCCCTTTCATAATGCCCTGATGAACAGCATCGCCGTTTTGGTTATTTCCTGCCCTTGTGCCATGGGATTGGCTACCCCCACTGCCGTGATGGTGGGCGTTGGGCGGTTGGCAAAAAATGGAATCCTCGTCAAAGGTGCAAAGACCCTCGAGATTTTCGCCGGAACACAAAATTTTGTTTTTGACAAAACCGGTACGCTGACAAATGGGGATTTCAAAATTAAAAACATCATTTTTCATAAAGAAAACAAGGAAGAAATTAAGCGCCTCATTTATCATTTGGAGCAGTTTTCATCCCACCCCATTGCCAAATCCCTCGTTGCGGAACTCGGGTCAAACGGACTACTCTATTCGAAAAAAAGCAATGGATTGGATTTGCAAGTCGAGGAGGTCAAAGGACAGGGTGTTCAGGCAATCGATGAGAATGGAGCAATTTATAAAATTGGTTCATCAAAGTTTGCCGCTCCCTCCACTGAAGATGCTTCGCACAGCCTTTATTTGAGTAAAAACAATACGCTTCTCGCCACAGTAGATATCGAAGACGAACTAAAAACCGAAGCAATACCGCTTATTCAGTATCTGAAAAAAAACGGAAAAACCCCGGTGATATTAAGCGGCGATAAAAAAGAAAAAACGGAAGCCATCGCCAACAAGTTGGGCGTCGAGGAGTTTTACGCCGAACAATTGCCACAGGAAAAACTCCAAATCATTGAAACCCTTGCCCAAAAAGCCCCCACTGCCATGATCGGCGATGGCATCAACGACGCACCGGCCCTTGCCAAAGCCACTATCGGAGTCTCATTGAGCGATGCTTCACAAGTGGCAATCCAATCCGCCCAAATCGTGCTTCTCAACGGGAATTTAGGGCACCTTAGCAAAGCCATTGGCATTAGCAAACTGACCCTTTTGACCATCAAGCAAAATCTTTTCTGGGCTTTCGCCTACAACATTGTAGCGATTCCGGTGGCCGCATTGGGTTTTCTAAATCCAATGTTGGGAGCCTTGTTTATGGCTTTTTCCGATGTGGTGGTTATCGGGAATTCCATTCGGCTGAAAACGAAAAAGGCAATTTAAACCTGAAAGGTTTTCAAAATATTTTTTTATTCGGCCTAAAAACTACGAATGGGAACGACCTATCCTTAAGACTAAAATATTGCTTCCCCAATTTCTCTATCTCCTACTTTTCCGGCAAAAACACTTCCGCAATCATGCAGCGTGCACTGCCTCCGCCGTAGGTTTCTATGGTTGGAATGGGGCTGTAAAGAAGTTGAGAATGCCGCTCTAATTGTCGAATCTGCCCGGGTGTTAAGGATTGAAAGGCTTGTTCGGAAAGTACTATAAAAGACGCTCCGGCCCTGTTTTTAACCTGTAGCATATTTCCAGCAAATGCTTGCATTTGCTCCATATAAATTTCAACGATTTCTTTATTCGTCCTGGAAAAAACAGTTTGAAGAAGTTGTTTTTCCGCCTCTTCGCGTATCGTTTCCAAGCAAATGACGACGAAGGTTTCTCCCAAGGTCATCATCACATTGGTGTGGTAAATTTCCAAACCGTTGTCATCTTTTGGGTGAAAAACAATTGGTTCGTAGCCGGTCAGTTCGCAAAATCGCCCAAGCAAATCCCTGTTCGTTCGAGAGCTAATTCCCGCATAAACGTATTGATTTTGTCTGTCCAAAATCAGGCTGCCCGTCCCTTCGAGATAATACCCTTCTTTTTCATAATCCTCCAGGTGGATTCTTCTTTCCACTTTGAATCGCTCCCTAATTTGCGCAATGATAGAACTCTGCCGCTCCAAACGCCGTTTTGGGGAAAACATCGGGTAGGTAATCAGCACACCGTTTTCGTGAAAGCTAATCCAATTGTTGGGAAAAACAGCATCCGGTTTCTCGGGAATATCCGAGTCTTGGGCGACGATGACATCTATGTCTTGTTTCTGAAGTTTTTGCACAAATGCATCAAATTCATCGATCGCCTTTGATTGAATTTCCGCGGGGCTGTGCTTGCCGCCCGAAGACTGAAAGGCATTATCCCCCGCAGTTTCTTCATTATACCCGAAACGGGCAGGACGTACCATTAATAAGTGACAAGTGGTCTGTTGTGCTTTTTTCACGGGTCAATTAAATTTGGTTGCCATTAAAGCTCCTCCTCCCAACAAACTTCAAATACTAATAACTGCGCTCACCTACCCTTTTGTGCTTTTGGGTCATTTGCATTCGAAGGAAAAACTTTTTTATGAAAATAATTTAAATATTAAAATTTGGAACAATATTTGGATAAAAGAAAATGTGTTTAAAACTAACAGTCAAGCATCAACAAATAATTATTAATAAAAATACAAAAAAAATAACTCTATTTTTCTCAATGTGGTAGTTAAAGGGTCGGACTTTCGTTAGCAAGCCCGACTCTATTTTGAAATTGGATATCTACCCGCTACAAAAATAGCCCTAAGATTAATCAAACACTGATTTCCAGCTAAATTTTATGGGACATTACAAAAATCTTATGACATTATGACGAGAAAACTCCCCCTTTTCGCAACCCTGGTCAGTGCCATAATCTTATTAGCTTTTGTAGTCGTATTGGCTGATAAAGTGGAGTATCAAAAAACCACGATATACACCCAAAGCAAAAAACTACACGAGGCGGCAGGCACCATTAAGGTAATGACTGCTGAAAACGAAGAATTGCAATGGCAACTTCAACAATTAACCGATAGCATCCAACTGTTGAATGGGGAACTGCTTCATTTGGAAGAGCGCCTTGCGGAACAGGAATCAGCCATTCGCATGTTAACGGGAAAAATCAATCAGAGGGAAAGCAAAATTGCCTCCATGAAAAAGGAAATCGCCCATCTTAGCAGAAAGAGTGGCAATTATGCGAATAAGATAAAAGAGCTGGAAAATGAAAAAAAAGAAATGCGCCTGGAATTAGAGCTAATGAACGTTCAAAAAGAAGACGCAGAGGTGGTCACCAACGACCTGAAGCTAAAGCGCAAGGAAACAGCCCTGAAAAACCAAAAAGTAAATCATACTGCCAATATCGCGCGCAACACCCGGGTGCGATTTGACCGCATTTTATTGCGCAGCCGCGATAATCGGGGTGACCTGAAAAGGCTAAAATACGACGATACTCGTTGGAAATATACGAAGCTGGATTTTTTTCTGGAACATCCCCACCGGCAATTGCTACTCGACGAAAAATTCCTGGTGCAAATCGTGGATTTGGATACCGGAAAGATACTCCCCTTCAACGAAAGCAATCCGGCTTATCCCGAAAGTCCGCAGGGGTCGAATGGCTTCAAGGTCACTTTTGACGGAAATATGGTGGAAACGACCTACTTCAATAGCCAGAAAAAACAGAGCATGAACTACGAAGTTCGGATTTATTATTATAGGGATGGCATCGCCTATCCCCTCCAAGATGGCAGGAAGCGCATCGTTCAGAACGGCAAAGTCCTGCCCCTAGAAAATGGAAAGCCTTTATCTCAATAGAAGTTGTTTTTTAGGGCAGCAACCACGGTTGCTGCCTTATTTTTTACTTCCCTTCCGCCAAGTTCTCTGTTCCTTTTTATTTTTTTACAAATTTAGAGGACACCTTCAATCCGTTTTCCAATTTCAACTCGACGAAGTAAATTCCTTTTGAAAAATTGGAGATATCAACTACAAGGGTATCCTGTGGTATCAGGTTAAATTTCTTGCTTAACTTTCCATCACTTGAGATGATGTTTACCGCCTTAACGTTGAGGTCTGAAAAGTCGATTTTTATTTCCTCCCTAGACGGACTGGGAAAAATTCTAAAACTGTGTTTCGCAACGGGGTTGTTCTCATTAATTCCGAGAAGAATCGACCTATAAATTTCCCGCCCACCCAAATAAGTACTCAGCACCTTGGTTTGTGCAATTTGATTGGTGGGGATGGAGAAAATATCTCTATCTACGGTAATAAAATCTGCCAATTTTCCGACTTCTATACTCCCGGTTTTGGTTTCATGGCGCATCACATAAGCACCGTTTATGGTATATGCCTTAACCACTTCTTCCACCGAAGAAAGTGCTTGTGGGGAACGGGTTAGCGCATTTTGCATTCCTACAAAAGGATTCACCGTGCTCACATCCCAATCACTACTCAAGGTAACTCTTGCTCCATTATCAAAAATTGATTTGAGGGGAATCATGTTATCCGCCCGCTGACTACCGATTAAAAAATCATTGTCATGCCAATAATTGGGTTGGGCAAAGTACCCCGCCACCTGCATGTCCGCAGTGACATTCAGTGGGGCAAACCGCGTGTAATCCGCAGTATCCACAATTTCCAAATGGGTTATGCGGTGTCTAGCGCCTATATCCCCATTTGAATTCCTCGCCATTTCTATGGCATTCAGCGCTTCGGTGACTCCTCTATCCCCTATGGCGTGTATGTGAAAATCATAACCGATAAGTTCCAGGGTAGTTATTAAAGAGGCTAGCCGGTTTTCATCGATATAATTTAACCCGTTGTTAAAAGGTAACCCTAAATTGTCCACATAAGGGTCATGAAGGGCAGCGGTAGCATTTATTGTAATTCCGTCGGCGTAAAGCTTTATTTGGGTTATTTTAAGCATATCATCCCCAGGGTCATATAGGTTTTGAAGAATGGGTATCTGCGTACTATCGCTTTCTTCAGGATATACCCATGGGGCTAAAATAACCCTCACTGTAAGCAAGCCATTGTCCTTAATGTCCCGCCAAATTTGGGGATAATTTCTTTTCCAAAAGGTTCTTCCTTCGCAGATCGAAGTAATCCCGTTTTCAGCTAACAAAGGCAAACTGAAATTGACCAAACTCTCGTAATTCAAGCTGTCAATTATTGGATTGGAAGCCAAAGCAACGGAAAGAGCTATCTCACCTGCATTATCCATCAATATTCCATCAGGGTCTCCTGTGAAAGGATCCTTGAAAATATGTCCTCCAACAGGGTCAGGCGTGGAAGCTGTAATGCCCAGTTTTTGTAAGGCAAGCGAATTCACCCAGACAGAATGGGAGGTCTCTTCCATTACGACCAATGGGCGATTGGGGTAGTAATCGTCTAATATTTCTTTGGGTGGTCGAACGGCATCGTAAAGCGTGAAAATGGAGTGCCCATATGATATTAACCATCCATTTGAATTGGGAGTCAAATGACAAGCTTGTAAAGCGGCTCCAAGATTTTCAGGGTCGGTTTCATACCCATTCAGAATACAATTTCCGCCAGCCGGGGAACCGGCTTCGAGTGGGTGGATGTGAACGTCGTGGATTCCCGGCAATACCAACGCCCCGTTTAGGTCTTCTACGGTGGTGGTCACACCAATGTAATTCACCACAGCCGCATTTGAACCAACAAAAATAAAGTGCCCATCTTTTATGGCGATTGCTTCCACAAAAGGTTGGGAATCATTGGCAGTATATATTTTCCCATGCCGAAAAACTTGGTCGGCTGTTTGTCCAAAAATGCTTTGACCCAATGAAAAGAAGGCAATAATTATTACGGTATTCTTCATTTTAATTACTCATGTAATTGGTGAATTGCACTTGGAATAGGAGCCGTTTTATTCGACGCTTCAAGCTTGATGTAGACGATGAAAGTTAGGGATAAATTTAAAGCTAGGCCCTAAATAA
This sequence comes from uncultured Saprospiraceae bacterium, assembly GCA_964549665.1. GTDB lineage: Bacteria > Bacteroidota > Bacteroidia > Chitinophagales > Saprospiraceae > CAZJYF01. The sequence goes on along the minus strand of CAZJYF010000030.1, from coordinate 5,438 downwards.
ATAGTTTCATATTTCAGTTTTTATTTTTTGGGTCCAAGGCTTTTGCATTTTCAAATGTCAAAAACAAAAGCCTGCCCAGCAGCAATTTTTTTTGATTGTGCCGGGCATCAATTTTTTTGATTTTCTGATTAGCAAACAGCAACGGAAACAGAAAAAACAGCAGCCATTGTGAGGAGCTTTGTTTCCGGTCTATGTCAACCTTTGCCGGTTTAAAATGGTGTTTGACAGCGAGGTAGTTGTATTGGTCTATTGTTAAGGATGCCACATGCTGCAGTCCATCGTAATTCCTTAATTCCAGAGGATTAAAGCTGTAAACGAACCCCCTAAACAAAAACCGCATTCTCGACTTCATCGATAATATATTGGGGGTGGAAATGTAAAGTTTTCCATTGGGTTTGAGTATCCTGTTCGTTTCGGCAAAAAAGTTTTCGTGGTCTAAAATGTGTTCGCTTACCTCTATTGCGACCACCAGATCAAACGCATTATCCGGATAGGGGAAGGCAGCCGTTATGTCCACTTTTTTACACTCGATTTTATCAAATTGGAATATTTCGGGGAATAAATCGCAGGCATGTACCTCATAACCCAGGTCGTATAACTTTTGTGCGATGGCTCCGTGGCCAGTCCCCATATCCAACACTTTCAGATGAGTCGGTTCGGATTGCTTTTTGAAAAACTCCAAAAATTTTTGATGGGTTCCGGGCATTGCAATGGGTAGAATTTCTTGCATTGTAGTTCCTTTTCAAATTCAAAATATGGCAGCAATTAAAAGTGGATACTTCTTTATTTTTATGGTTCTAATACCATTTTTAGTGGTGGAAGGATTCGGCTGTTGGAAATTCAAGAGGCTCGTTTACCGCTTCCTTAATTTAACTGGATTTTGCAATTAGCCCTTCTTTTTAAATTTTCAGCCCGAGCAATCAATGAGGTTTGGATTTTATAAACTTTAATATCACTTCCGTATCGGAGGTTTTTATTTTTACAAAATAAATTCCCGAAGGAAAGGATTCAGTGTTCACTTCGGTCAAGGGTTGAAAAATGGATTCTTTCAAAATACCTTGCCCCACAATATTTACTATTTTTATATCTGTCGGTTCATTTTGTTCTCCAATATCGATAAATAATTGGTTGCCGACAGGGTTGGGATAAACGTGGAATTTTGTAAGCGTTTGATGGTCAATTACCCCCGTTATTTGATCGCATGAACCGCTTTGTAAATAATTGCGCAGTCTAATATTTAAACCTTCGTTTCCATTTGGGTCGCGGGAAGGAGCCCTGAATTCAGAGTAGCAGTAGTACTGCCAATTAAGTTGGTACTGGTCAAATAATCCAAATAAATCGCAAATATACTCGTAACCCTCCATTTGGTTATTATTGTATTCATAATTCGCTCTCCAGGGTGCCCATTCTCCAATGTTGACGGGGACATTGGCAGCTTTATAAATCTCCACCCAATCGGCTAAATCATCGGCCAACCATTCTTTGGTAAAAGGGAGCGTATTGCCACTTTCGGTGGGGAAAATTACGTTTGTATCACTGTATTGTATGCTGGGGATACAGCCGGGATTGTTGTAGCATTGAAGCGCATAGGTCAATTCCTGGTAGTAATGAAAATCGTACATCACATTCGCATCTGCGATAAAAAACATTTGTTGTGAAAGATCCCAAAAGGGGTACCAGGAATTGCTTGGATCGATAATTCCATAAGCATATTCAACGATCAACAAATGATTATTATCTACCGTCCTGATGGTATCTGCTATGCGTTGCGCAAGATTCTCCCAAGCGCTTATGGAATCAACCGGGGTAGGTTCATTTAAAAAGTCAAAGCCCGCAATAATAGGTTCATTGGCGTATCGCTTCGCAATTTCATGCCACAAAGCCACGAGCCTGTGCTGGTTGGAGGGATTCATCCATAACAAAGGTGCATTCGGCCCGTTTTGAAGTCCCCCCGGCGGTACGTGCATATCGAGTATTAGATAGATGCCAAGTGATTTGGCCCATTGTACATACTGATCCAGGAAAGACCAGCCCGAAGGATGGTAAGTAAACGGAGTCGCATTATCCTCAAATAATCGGTAATTCAGGGTGACGCGAACCACATTAAACCCAACTTCCCGGGCATCGGTAAACCAATCCAGATTGCCGAAGGCATAGGGCTGGGGGATTCCATTATCATTGGGGTCGTCAAAAATCCAATCTGGCGACCCATCATCCAACCAAAAATTGTTGAAGTTAATGCCCCTTAAATAAAGGGTATCCTGGTCACTCCCCTGGACAAGGGCACTGCCGTACGAATGAACAAAACCCATCGGACTTTGGGCCTGCACTACAAGCAAGAAGACAAAATAGACGCTAAGTACACATAGCCATTTTTTCATAGATAGTTGAAATCAATGGTTTATGAAAAAAGACGAAATCAAAATGCCGGGCTTGGTGCAAGAATAGGTTGTGCCAATTCCACCCTACTTAACCCTCACAGCACCTATACCGGCTTCCCAAAGCCTTTTGTTGTAATTTGGGACTTGCGTGTTTATTATCTCCTTAGCCCTGGCTTCCAAATCTTTCCATTGCTCCGTCAATTCCTGAAGCCTCGTTCTGGAGGATTGATTGATTCTTGGAAGGTCGCTTTCCGTTTGATTGATTAAAAAAAGATAGTTGGCTGTGAATTTATTGGGGAAATTATCCACATCATCATAAGCCTTGGCCTTGCGTTGGACCATATCGTCATCCCATGCTTTCATCTTCTTCACGAGCGCTTTACCTTCGTTTTTTAAGGAACCAAAAACCTCGTCGTCCGGCATATCTTTTAAGATGTCATTAAGCTGCCGCTTCATTTGATAGATCGTGTTGACCATTCTGTGCATCTTGCCGAGCGTATCTTCCATGGAAGACATGAAGGAATCGTATTCATTATAAGCCTCAGCAGATATTTCGTAGAGTGGGTTAGGCAGGATTTGAACATCTTCGGTAGCAACTTGCTTCCCGGACGTCAGGGTAATGGAGTACTGACCGGGAGGCGCCTTGTGTCCGCGATAGCTCGCTTCGATATAAACAGTGGGAACGCCTGGCATGATGGGATATCGCATGTCCCAAACAAAGCGGTTGAGTCCTTTTTTCTTTGAGAGAACAGGTGCAGGTGGCGGTCCTCCGTCATATTTTTGATAGGATTTGTCCTTTACAGATGTAAAATGGCGGATCAGTTTGCCTTCTTTATTTCGGATGTCCAGACTTATGATGGCACTACTATCCAACCCACCCGGTAGCTGGTAATAGACAACTACTCCATTTGCCGGATTCACTCCGCGAAAGGGATTTGTCCCGTCAAAGTCGGGAGACGAACGATTGAGTTCGCTACTCCAATTTCCAATCACCGCGTCTTCGGGTTTGAATAACCTAAACCCATTTTCGCCAATTTTGAACTGCCTCAGCAAAGCCATATCATCCAATATCCAGAACGATCTGCCGGCAGTAGCGACTATTAAATCCCCATCGTGAATAATCAGGTCTGTGATAGGCGTAACGGGCAGGTTCAGTTGGAAGGGTTCCCAGTTCTTGCCACCATTCCAGGAAATGTACATGCCGGTTTCCGTTCCCGCATAAAGGATGTTCTTGTCCAGTGGGTCTTGCCTGACCACGCGAGTATAGGCCCCATAAGGAATTCCGCTGCTAATGTTTGTCCATGTTTGTCCGTAATTGGTGGTCTTATACAAAGCAGGTGCATAATCGTTGAATTTATAACGGGTCGTGGCGATATAGGCGGTGGCAGGATCAGTCGGCGATAATTCTATCGCATTAATCAGGGTCTCGGGAAGTCCTTTGGGCGTAACATTTGTCCAGGAGTCGCCCCCATCCTTGGTCAATTGGACAAAACCATCATTGCTTCCGGTCCAAATCACGCCTTTTTCATGGGGCGATTCGGCAACGTAACTCAACGCGCCGTAATTCTCCGCGCCGACGGCTTCATTGGTGTAGGGGCCTCCCCCATTGCCTTGTTTTTCATCCAAATTGCGCGTTAGGTCAGGCGATATTTCTTCCCAGGTCTCCCCCATATCCCGGGTCCGCAACAGATACTGTGCTCCGTGATAGTAGGTGCCGGGTTCGTGTTTCGACCGAATGATGGGGGCATTCCAGTCAAACAGATATTTCATATCTCTGGCAGGCTGACCAAGGTATTGAATGGGAGCAGCCATGATGTTCGTTGCGGCGCTAGCACCCATGTCCAGGACTTCGATGGTGCCCAGGTAACTGCCCCCGAGAACGAAGCGGGGGTTATCCGGGTCAAAGGCGAGAAAGGCACTTTCGCCACCAGCCGAATAGGTCCAGTTTTGTTCCGTTATTCCCCTTCGTCCAAGTGCCAAACTGGCAATTCGAACGGAGGTGTTGTCCTGTTGACCTCCATACAATCGATAGGGAAAGCTATTGTCCACATTCACGCGATAAATCTGCGCCGTCGGCATGTTAGATTGGCCGGACCAGGTCTTGCCCGCATTAAAGCTAATGTTAACGCCGCCGTCATTGGCGATGGCTAGATTTTTTGAATTGTGCGGGTTTATCCAAAGGTCGTGGAAGTCGCCGTGGGTTCCCGAAAGCCTTTGCCAGGTCTTTCCATCGTCGATGGAGCGCAAGGCGGGGGCGCTGAGCACGTAAACCGTGTGTTCATCCTGCGGGTCGGCAAAAACTTCGGTGTAGTACCAGGCCCGTTGCACCAGCCGGTGGTCGCTGCTGACCTTTTTCCAACTTTTCCCGGCATTTTCAGAGAGGAATAGCCCTCCCATTTCCCTTTTTGTGTCGCTCTCGATGAGGGCATAGACTTTATTCGAATTGGCCCGGCAGACCGAGACAGCCATTTTGCCCTTTTCTTTTGGCAAGCCATTCTCTATTTTTTTCCAGGTGTCCCCGCCATCGGTCGATTTGTAGAGGCCGCTGCCGGGACCGCCACTTAGGACCTTCCATGGTAAGCGCTCGTGTTCCCACATAGCTGCGTACAGCACCTGGGGATTGTTCATATCCATTGATAATTCTGCGCAGCCTGTGAGTTCATTTACATACAAAACCCGTGACCACGTTTTTCCGCCATCTATGGACTTGTAAATGCCCCTTTCTTGGGAAGGACCATGAAGCGCACCCTGTGCTGCCACAAAAACGATATCGGGATTGGTTGGATGGATGACGATTCTCGCAATGTGTTGCGTTTTTTCCAGCCCCATTTTCTTCCAGGTTTTGCCGGCATCCGTGGATTTATAAACGCCGTCCCCGTAGGAGGTCATTACACCCCGAGGGGCGTGTTCACCCATGCCGCAATAGACGATGTTCGGTTGGCTCTCGGAGACCGCAACGGCTCCTACGGAACCCGTCTTGAAATATCCATCGGAGATATTGGTCCATCGTTGTCCCGCATTTTCGGTTTTCCAAAGCCCGCCACCTGTGGTGCCCAT
>CAZJYF010000029.1:3754-16088 GCA_964549665.1 uncultured Saprospiraceae bacterium | reverse complement strand
CTGTTTCCAAAGATTTCAAGTCGGTCGTTGCAGGCGTCTGGAGACGCAAAGAATATTGGATTGAAGTTAGGAACCTTCAATCATCGATGGCAGCAACTGAACTTGGGCCGATAGACCCCCGATGTCGCAAGCCTTCTCGCCATAAATTAAAAAGCGGTTGATAGTTGAAGTTTCCAAACTTCAACTGCCTATCCACCACGCCTCCAGTCGTGATTACTCGATGAGACGCATTTAAAACCACCGATTTTGTTAGAACCAAGTCAGTAGTTTTTATCTTTCTGTTTCCAAAGATTTCAAGTTGGTCGTTGCAGGCGTCTGGAGACGCAAAGAATATTGGATTGAAGTTTGGAAACTTCAATCATCGCTGGCAGCAACTGAACTCGGGTCGATAACTATTGAAACCTTCGATTCTCATTTGATGAACCTTACCGCTGCAATTGAACGAAGCCCGCTACTCGCTTTCCGTCTCCGTAAGTAAAATAATAAAAATAGGTTCCGTCGGGCAAATCTTCCCCCCTGTATTTCCCTTGCCATTTGTTGTGGTAGTTTTTTTGTTTGAAAACTCTTGACCCCCAGCGGTTGAAGATGGATAATTCATTGTCGGGGAATTGCTCCAGCCCGCTGATAAAAAAGGTTTCGTTGATACCATCTCCATTTGGCGAAAAGCCATTGACGATGTACGGCTGTTGGCATAGCACCTTGACCGTAACGGAGGCGGAATCACAACCATTTTTATTGCAAATCCGATAATTGAATTTTTCCAATCCACAAAATTGTCCAACAGAGGTATAGGTGACGGTATTGTCCAACTCAATGGTAGAAATTCCATGGTCCGGTTCGAGGATAATTTTAAAATCTTTCAGCTCGCCATTGATAGAATCATTGGCAAGCAAATCGAGATTAAGGGCCATGTTCATTTCGATAGAGTCAAAATCGTTTCTGGCAACCGGCGGAAGTATTTGATCATTAACATAGATAATGGCAACAAGAGTATCGCAAAGCCCGAAGTCATCGCAGAAGACCACCGTGGCGGTATCGGTTCCCCCCAAAATGCCAGTGTAAAAGAGGCAATCATTATTGAGGCTAAAAGAAACGTTTTGGCAATCGTTGCAAAAGATATCTTCGGTGAATAAATCGCCCGGCAATTGGGAAATATCCAGGCAAAGAGAATCCGTATTGCCCAAGTCGATGGTGTCTCTGAATATTTGCGATTCGATGCAGACGACATCCACCGTCAGGGTATCCATGCAAGTTGTCCCCCCTTTGGTAAAGACCAATTCATGTTCGCCTAAGGGGAGGAAAATTTTCGAACCCTTGGGGATTAAATTTGTGTTCAGCCCCAGGGTTATCAGCCCGTTGGTCGGCATGTGAAGAATGTCGAGGATGCTGTAATCGCTTTGCGGGTTTCCCCCCTCTATCAAAAAATCAACCGTATTAAGTACCCAATCACCCGTGGTATCCCAAACGTTCATGGAATCCACCAAAACAGAAACATCCTCAAAAGTTCCAAAAAAAGAAGTGCCATTCACCTTCCATGAAATTAATTCGTAGGGACCGCCAAAACCCTGTCCGGGCAAGGTGAGGTAGCTATAGGATTGGGAGGTATCGTTCAAACATCCCTCCACCCCTTGAATGTAAAGCAGTCCATTGTCGGTGAAAGAATAATTGAGCATTTCACTCAAGGGGACATCCAGGCAAACCTCTGCAAAACCATCGCAATTGCTCGTCGCAAAGTACTCAAAATCGGAAGCAAACAAGTTTCCGCAGGAGCTTGGACAGTCATTGGAAACACTCAAGCCCGTCAAGGATCTCGAACAACCCAAGCTATCCGTGACCGTCACGGATAAATTATCTGTGGCACTCAGACCAGTCACAATATTCGTGTTAGAAACGGGAGGAAACCAATCATAAACAAAACCGCTACCGCCGCCTGTCACATTGAGGAGGATACTTCCGTCATTGCCGTCACAGCTCTCCGGGGTTTTGCCAACAGCCACTTCCCAAACAGGAAATCCTTCTTCGATAAGCACCTCCAAACTGTCTTGGCAATTTTTTTCATCCGTGGCTGTCACTCCGTAGGTTCCGGGTGCAAGTCCTTCTGCCACTTGATTGGTCGAAACCGGCGGGTTCCAATTATAAGTAACCATCCCCGTAGCACCCGTCACGACCAACGAAACACTGCCATTGTTCTGCCCGCAATTAGAAGCATTTTGATTTGAAATTAAAATAGAAAGGATGCACGGAATGGAATCGCAGTCGTATCCAACGACCAGGTCTTCCAAAACCTTTGTGCATCCATTCTGATCTTCAATGATGACAGAAAAAACATCATTGGTATTGAGACCAATAGCCAAGCTATCAGTTGAAATAGAAGGCGTCCAATTGAAAAAATAAGGTGCCGAACCTCCAGTTACACTCAACGAAATAGTGCCGTCGTTGCCCGCGCAAGTTTCGGGTGTGGTGGCAATAGCGAACTCCCATGGAGGTGGTTCTGCAATTTGCACTTGAATCGAAGCGGTACACTGCCCATTTGAATTGGAAATGGTGTAAATGCCGGCAGGCAGACCGTGGAAAGGCGTTTGCCCGATCGGAATACCCTCCGCATTTGAAATATCATATTCTGTCCCTGTCGTAGAAATAATGTGCCCATCCGTACCACCGGGACAATTGACGGCAGAAACGGCAACATCTAGTTGATTTAATTCTACCAATTCGGGGGCGGTTAAAACGATGAAAGTATCCCGAAAGCAAGCCGTCGCCTCATCCGTGACGGTAATGTTGTAAATGCCCTCCGGCAAATCGACCCCTTGATTGGACGTCGAAACGGGTGGGTCCCAAATATAGGTCAGGTTTCCTTCATTGCCGCTTGCTGAAATAGAAATCACACCTCCGGCACCATCGCAGGAGGGGTCGGTTCCCGTAAATTCGACCGACAATTGAGAACAGGGTTGGTAACCGGGGTCAACGGTCACGCGAATATATGTGGTATCGCAATTGACACTACTGCCGTCAAAACAATGTATTGTGCATATCAGCCTGTCGGATGTTCCTACAAAACCAAGGGCAGGAGTCAGCGTCAGGCATGGCCCGTTGATATTACTCCCCAAAACCATAGCCGGGTCACCTGCATCGCAGAAGGCACCTGAAGTAATCATGCCCGGAAAATCGAAAACTGTCTCGTCCAAACAAATGTCGGTCGGCTGTTGTGGGATCGTTACGTCAACGGTGTCGATACAATTTTGCTGGAAAATATTGAAGAAAATTTTCTCATTGCAGTCGGGAAGGCCCGGCAAGTCAATTATTAGCAGATAAAAACCGGGGGGAAGGTTGGTTATCACATTTCCGGTGTCATTGGGTGTTCCAAAGAAAGGAATTAGAAGATACTGATAACTACCTGGGGCGGCATTGACATCCACGCTAATCGAGCCGTTGTTTTGACCACAGTTGGAAGCTTGGATAACGACATTGTTCACAATGATATCGGGACAATCGCATACATCCAAAACGGTAATTATTTGAGAATCAAAAGTTTGATTTCCACAATCATCGGTTGCTACCCAGGTTCTCGTCAGGGTGAAGCCGCAACCCTGCGGATTGGCGGAAGTGGTCTCCATTAACTCAACGGTCACAGTACTATCACAGCCATCGGTTGCGGTGAGGGAAGGCGGATCGGGAACGGTCTCCCCCAAAGTAAAATCTACGGTCAGGTCGGAGGGCACGTCCAAGATAACGGGCGGTTGTTGGTCAACAAGGGAAATCACTTGAGAGGCCGTGGCTTCATCGCCACATATTGAAGTAGCCGTCCAGGTCCGGATCAATTGCTGTCCACAACCATTAGGTACCAACATCTCATTGAAATTTATTTCAACCCCCAAACAGGTAGTATTCACCTGCGGATCCACGACCGGAGGTGGGGAGTCAGCACATGAAATCGTAATATCGGGCGGAACATTTACTAATTGAAATGCCCCAAAAATCACCGTAATCTTCTGTTGTTCCGTTGTTGCATTGCCACAATTATCCGTTGCAAACCAAGCCCGGAATATTTGCAGCGTTCCGCAAGTGTCGCCGACAGTGGCTTCGGTGAATTGGAGTGGAACATTATCCTGGCAATTGTCTGATACAGAAGGAGTGGCAGGTGGAGGCACGGAATCGCAATCCACGGTAATATCTGCCGGAACACCCAGAATCACCGGGGGTGTTTCGTCCCCCACGGTAATAAGTTGGGTGTATGCAGCATCATTGCCGCAAGCATCCGAAGCAGTCCAAGTGCGGGTAATCGTCCAGCCGTTACAGGCACCATTCCCCGGAACGGTTTGTTCCGAAAAAATGATGTTTACCTGGCTATCCCAATTATCGGTGGCGGTTACATCGGGAGGATTGCCCACTAAAGGATCATCACAGGATATCGTTGTATCCGGGGGTGGATTCACAAATACCGGTGCTTCAACATCGCGCAATCCGGCATCTATATCATCCCGATTTTCTCCCCCATTAATGCTAATGGAAGCCGTCAACCCACTCGAATCCACATCGCTGTCGAAGGCATCATTGCCTTGGTTTTGGGGTGACCAGGCAAGCCCGGTATGTGTGGTGGGAAAACTAAATTGGAGGGCATAATTTCCGGGTTGCACTTTATCGAATTGATAAAAGCCGTCTGGGTCGGTCAAGGTAGTTAAGTTGATTGGAAGTCCTTGAATATTCGTCCCCGAGAGGGCTACCGGCACATCTGCAATTCCCATTTCTCCGGCGTCCTGTATGCCATCATTGTTACAATCCTTGAAAACAAAATCGCCCACAATGCTCGTCGGGAAAAAGAAGCCCGCATCGATGTCATTGAGGTCGCCATTTAATGGGTCAAAAGAAAAGGTTGTGGTTCGACCGCTAAGGGGGTCGGGGTCGCTATCGTTGGTGCCTATACCTTGATTTTGGGGCGAGGCCAAGATGTTTAATATGCCGGTCGCATTAGTTGATGGGTCAAAAAAGAGGTAATAATTGCCCGCCGGAAGATTGGAGAAAAAGTAATTGCCCAAGGAATCACTTATCGTGGAGGCTTGTTCAACATCACTACCATTGAAGAGGTGGATCGTAACGCCCTCGATACCAATCTCATCAGGATCCTGTATGCCGTTCTCGTTTGAATCTGCCCAAACGAAGCCACCAATCCCGGCAGCGAGAATTTTGTTTTCATGGCTTAACCGAAAATCAGTGAATGCCTCTGCAAAGCCTTTTCTATCAATAGAGGGAATTTTCGATGCACACTCAGTCCGGACCAGAAAACTCGAAAATAGGGTACATTTCTTTTGCGAAAAACCAATTTTTATATAAGTTTTTTCTGTGGGATTGGCCAGTTTCCATGGCAATTTTGCCCTTCCCTCGGTTGGTAACAAAAAAACAGCTATCACAACCAACCTCAGGAATGAGGTGAATGATGCGAATGTACATGGGATACGTTTACTCATAATAGTTAGCTAATTGCCAGGCTAAATTCAACGCCTCAACGGGTCTTCTCACTAACATGAATGCCAGTTAAAATTCTATAAATAATTGATTAACAACTATTTGATAGATTATTTTTTAAAATTAGACTTCGGCAACATGAACCATTTTGGCGTCCGAGGGTGAGCTAGGTCCGGTTTTTGAGACAGGGCTGTAGGAACGGAAATTTTCCAGGCTACGGGGGAGGCAACCTTAAAAAAGCCGGAAAAAATTAAAAGAATTTTTTATAATAGAATTTTATATAACAAAAATTGTGACAAGAATTGTTAGTCTTCTCTCTATTCAAAAATGAATTGCCGTTTTCCACTTCCCCTACCCAAAATTTTACAGAAATGTAAATCAATTGATAGCCAGTTTTTCAAAAGTATAGAGGCGGGAACACTTTTAACACTTAAAAATTTTTTATCTAAATAAAAAATATATACTTTTATCTTTCAAACCGTTAACGCGGCTAGCCATCAAGTGTTTTTCGTTTTACACACTCACCATCGATACTATTGTTTCTCCCCCCATTTGCATTCGGCGCTAAGCGGTCGGCAGCCACTGTAGGCATTTATTTATCAATGCTTTACAGATATTATTAACCGCCGAACTCTCTGAGTATGATGCACTGGAACAGCAAGGTTTACATATTGGCAGGAAAGATTTTTATAACACATTTAACCTAATGGGTTATAAATTCGCCTACTGCCCCACCCCATGCTGCCAACCGCCTTCTGCACCATCCTGTTGCTCAGGTTTCCGAATGGAATAAACCTATGACCTTATCGATCCCATCTTGCTGGAGTTCCTTTTGGTGGCAAGCGTGAAAATCGAAAAGGTATTCCTGAATTGAAAACAGTCCAAACGATGCTTGACTGCCTAGTAAATTTCAATTCCGGATTGTCCCAAATTGCTAAAAAAACTTTTTATGCAAATCAGATTTACCATTCCGTCTTGCTTAATTTTACTGAATGTTCTTTTCCCCCTTTCGGTAAAATCGACGAATTCTTCACCATTATTCGCTAAGAATGGTATCAACATAGAGGATTGCTCAAAGGATGTAAAACCCAATTTTACATTTAACTGCATCAGCTTCAGTTTCATTCCTCCCGACCTGACCCTGCAATGCGGGCAACCCCCCGCTCAAGTTGCCCCAATAGCCATTGACACCTGTTGTGCTTCTCCATCTATCACCTATGCGTTTACAGATGAAATGATTGGGAGCGGTTGCACCTATCAAATCATCCGGACATGGACAGCCGTTTCGGCATGCGGCAATTCCGCTTCCATTCAACAAACCATCACTTTTGTTGATTCCGCACCACCGAGCTTCGTTATTGACCACCCTATGTTTGGGCTTGAAAATGAAGGGGATACCCTGAGCGTTCCCTGCGATTTCAATTTATTTTTAGGAGGAGGTGCCGTTTCCGTCACCGATAATTGCGACCCATCTCCGTCGGTTACTATTTTTGATGAAATTCAAAATGGCAACTGCCTCTTGGATGGCTACGTGAAACTTCTTTTTTGCTATTGGATTGCAGAGGATTTTTGTGGCAACCGGGACACTTTCTCCATTTACGTCCGTTTCATTGACACGATTCCTCCCCAAATCCAATGCCCTCCCGACATTGAAATTCAGTGCGAACTAGCAGGCGATACCTCCTTAACCGGGTCTCCGGTAATTCAAGAAAACTGCGCCACAGTAGATGTGACCTATACCGATGACACGCTAATTGTCGATGCTTGCAATAAGGTAATCACCCGAAATTGGCGGGTAACAGATGCCTGCGGGTTTCAGGATTTATGCCAGCAAAAAATCACGCTCAAAGACGACAGCCCACCCTCGGTAGAATGCCCGGTAGATATTTTGATTGATTGCAATGAGACTGCCGATCCCTCTTCCACAGGGCAACTGACTGCTTCCGACAATTGCTCTTTTGTCACTATCTTTTATTTTGACGACACTTCCATCGTCAGCAGTTGCGAACTGATTATCAAGCGTTCATGGACGGCTGAAGATGCTTGTGGCAATACGCAAAGTTGCACTCAGCAAATCCATTCTATTGACATGACCCCTCCGCAAATCACCTGCCCCCCCGACAAAACGATTGAATGTGATGCCCCTGCTGAACCTTTATTAACGGGGATGGCAACCGCAGAGGATAATTGCGGGCAAAATATGGACCTCACTTTTACGGATGATTCCGTTCAAATTACCCCCTGCGATTTGGTCATCACCCGAACTTGGACAGCAACGGATGATTGCGGGAATGCAGGCAGTTGTTCCCAACTTATCACCCTGTCAGACTTTTCGCCACCCGAAATCACCTGCCCGGAAGACATCACCATTGAGTGCGGTCAATCAACAGATCCAAGTCATACAGGGGCCGCTTCCGGCACCGATAATTGCGACAGCGACCTAAATTTCTCTTTCGTTGACGAAACCATTCAGGTCAGCGTTTGCACTTCAATAATAAAACGGACTTGGGCTGCTACGGATGCTTGCGGCAATGTTTCTATTTGTGTTCAAACTATTTTTTTTACCGACACTATTTCTCCGAATATCATCTGCCCGCCCGATATCAGCCTTCAATGCGATGCTTCCTCAGAACCCGCAAGCACAGGCATTCCTGGCATTACGGATAATTGCGATGCTCAAATTAGCAGCAATTTTCAGGACGCCATCTTCCAACCCGATAATTGCACCACCCTCATTCACCGAACCTGGACGGCTACCGACAACTGTGGAAACCAAAGCAGTTGCCTGCAAACAATTACCCTTCTTGACACGACAGCAACAACCATTTCCTGCCCCCCTGACCTGACTATTGACTGCAACAGTTCCACTGACCCGGGGCTGACAGGTAAGCCGTTGACCAACGCAAACTGCGACCCCACCCCTGAACTCACCTTTGCGGATGATAGCACCCAACTCAATGATTGTGAGCTACTTATCACTCGAAATTGGACTTCAACGGATGCCTGCGGCAATAGTAGTTCCTGCATCCAGCACATTACCGTAGCAAACATAAGCCCCCCGGAAATAAGTTGCCCGGCTGATATGACCATAGAATGCGATGCGATTGCCGACCCGCTAATCACCGGTTTCGCAACTGCCACCGATGCCTGCACCGGCGTCCTGGAAATTATTTTCCTGGACGAAATCTCAGACTCCAATTCGTGCCTAATGGCCATCAAGCGCCTTTGGACGGCCACTGATATTTGCGGTAATACAGCCACCTGCATCCAAACCATTAAATTGTTGGATAGCATTCCTCCAGCCATTATTTGTCCGCCCGATGTGACCTTAAACTGTGGGCAATCATCCGATCCAGCTTCAACGGGATTGGCTAAGGCGACGGATAATTGCGACGGAGATCCCCTCATTGCTTACACCGATGAGGTAAGCAATCCGAATGCGTGTGACCCGGTAATCCTGCGAAAATGGCAGGCTACCGACCTATGTGGCAATCCTGCGGAATGTACCCAAACCATCCATTTAACGGATATTGAAGACCCCGTTATCGTTTGCCCACCGGACCTGACGATGGAATGCGGGGCTTCCATCGACCCAAGTGATACGGCGGGAAAACCCTTCGCTTCCGACGATTGCGACACCGAATTAGTCGTTTCTTTCGGCGACGAAACGATTATCATCGACGATTGTGAATCGGCCATCCATCGCACCTGGACAGCGGAAGACAATTGTGGCAACCAAGTAAGTTGCGTCCAAATTATTACATTGATTGACCTGAGCCCCCCAATACTGACACCCGTAAACCCCATGATCGCGAATTTGGTAAATCAGGACACCATCGACATGAGTTGCAATAATCTCAACCAGTTGGGTGCGGCAGATGTGGCGGCAGCGGACATTTGCGACTTAAATCCAAGCGTGCAATTTTCGGAAAGCACCGAAATTACCGACTGCACGATCGATGGCGTTCAGGTTATATTGACTTGTCGCTGGACTGCGACTGATGCCTGCGGCAATCGGGACACCTTTACCCTTATCGTCCGCATCATCGACAATATGCCCCCTGAGTTGATTGGCATTCCCGAAGACACCTTGTTGGCGTGCGCTTCTATTCCACCACCCCCGGCGGTGATAGCAAAAGATGCCTGCGACGGCAATCCCGTCCTCGAATTCAATGAATTTCCAGACACAACAGACCCTTTCAATTGTAAATTGATTCGCGAATGGACCGCTACCGACCAATGCGGCAACACCACCGTTCAAAGCCAAGTCATCAGCGTGATTGACTGCGATTCCTGCTTCAGCCCCAACTTCGTAAATTTTGAAAATTTCTTTGTCGAAACGATTGAAAACCGGCAGGTGTTGCTGCGTTGGGATTTTCCGAAAATCGGGCATCAGCATTTGTTTGCGATTCAACGCTCAGCAGATAATGTATTGTTCAATGACATCGGCGTCGTGGAAGGGTTTGTTCACTTCGGCGAGGGAACTGACCACTACCTTTTCCATGATAAACAGGCCCGGGCGGGCAATAATTTCTATCGGATTAAAAGCATAAATGCAACAAACAGATCTGTTTATTCGGATGTAATCAATGCCAAATTTGAAGAAGTCCATTCGACTTTAGCGCTCCTTTATCCAAACCCCGTTCGAGGAGAAGCGACCCTGGAGTTTGTCGAAAAATTGGAAAAAGAGTTGCAATTGAAACTCACAAATAGGTTCGGTCAAATACTACTTCATAAAAGCATCCCCGCCGAGACTGTTTTGGAAACCATTGACCTCAAGGATTTCCCGGCGGGTATTTATTTTGTCATTCTCCTGCAAAAAGGGAAAAAACCTGCGACGTATAAGTTGGTGAAAATGAACTAAGGCACCACAACTTTTGCCGTCGCAAATCCGCTTTTGCTTTTTAACACCACGAAATGGGTTCCCGCTGCCCATTCGGCGGTGGGAAATTCCAACAAATTTTTTCCAGCCGAAAGCTCGAATGATTTTTCAAAAACAAGACGCCCCAGCGGGTCGAATGCCCGTAAATTGACCGGCTGCCTATTCGTTGAGAAAACGGCAAAATGGGTCATCGATTCGTTGGCAGGATTGGGAAAGATGGACGAAATGGAAAAGGAATTCGCTTCCGAAATTTCTGAAACGGCGGTCACTAAGGTGCTGCCTTCCACAATTTTAACCGTTTGATTTACAGATACATCTGTCAACTTATCGGTCATGCCACTTATCCAACGGACGATGACCGAATCAATGGTTTGTATTCCTGGTCCGATGCCAAAATGCTCGTAGCCCGAGTTTTGGCTCAAATAGCCGATGCCACAGTGGGTGTACCGAACGAGTTTTTCGCCGCCGGTGTAAACTTCTATCCAACTGCCGATGCCGTCGCGATTGCTTTCGGTGCCTTCGAGGGCTATTTTGAGCCAGTTATTTTGTCCTGTATTGGTTTGGTTTTTCCAAATTCGAAAAGGCGTGGTAGCCGCATTATTGACGGCAATGTCTAAGCGTCCGTCGTTGTTGAAATCCCCAAAAGCGTTTGAAAAACTCGCTCCATTGTCGCCGGCGGCGATGATGGATTGTTGGAAGGTGCCGTCGTTTTGATTGATAAAAAGTCCGTTGTTGGTGTCGAAAATATTGGAACAGACGTACAAATCCAAATCGCGGTCGTTGTCAAAGTCCAAAAAATTTCCCGCCCAACTGTTGGTGTGAAAACCGACACCCGCCTCGATTCCCACGTCTTCAAAAACGCCGTTGCTTTGGCGAAGCAGTGCATTTCCAACTGCGCCATTGGATACTTGAATGTCCAAATCGCCGTCGTTGTCGTAATCGCCCACCCCGATGTTCATCGCATCGATGGCAATATCGGCGCCCGACCCGGCGCTGACATCCTCAAAAAAACCGCTGCCAGTATTTTTCAAAAGGCTGTTGGCGAAATCGCTTTTATCGTGACAGACGTAAAGGTCTTGATCCCCGTCATTGTCGTAATCGAGAAATACCGCAGAAAAGGAAAGTTTGAAACCCGTGGAGGTCCCCGTAGCTTCGGTGACGTCAAGGAAGGTGCCATCCCGCTGATTTTCAAAAAGATAATTGGAATGGCTGGCGGTTTCCCGATTTACAAAATACAAATCCAGCCAGCCGTCTCCATTGTAATCGCCGAAGCAGGCCCCAAAAGTCAGCCCATTTTCCAGCGGAAGACCCGCTGCTTCGGTGACATCCGTGAAATGCAGGTTGCCGTCGTTTTGATAGAGCCGGTTGGGAGCTTCATAGCTGGCAACGAACAAATCTTTGTCCCCGTCATTGTCGTAATCCGCCCAAAGAAGTTGCTTGCTTTCGTCGGTGTGGGGAACGAGGGACGGTATTCTTTTGAAAACGCCTTCTTCGTTTATCAAAAACAAAATGCTGTCTCCGGGTTGGGTTCCAAAACTGAGGTCGTCCCAACCGTCGCCGTTAAAATCAACGAAGGAAACCCCTCCGCCGTAATGGCCGTTTTGTCCAAAGGTTTCATTGAGGCTTAGCGTGCCCGCGATGTTGACAAAATTTTGGGCAGGCAGGCTGAAGGAAAAGGCGACAAGGAGTAGTGCAAGGGTGGTCTTTTTCATTTTGTTCGCTTTTAATTTGAGTGGTCGGAATCGCGGATGTTCGCGGATTTATGGATTTCGCTGATTCTTCTAACAAGCAGATAGAAGGCATTTTAAAAATGCCTTCTATCTTGGTTCCACAATTTCTCCCTAATCCGCGTAATCCTGCAATCCGTCAAATCTGTGATTCAGACAGTAAATTGTCGGAATCGCGGATGTTCGCGGATTTATGGATTTCGCTGATTTTTCTAACAAGCAGATAGAAGGCATTTTAAAAATGCCTTCTATCTTGGTTCCACAA
>CAZJYF010000029.1:0-3654 GCA_964549665.1 uncultured Saprospiraceae bacterium | reverse complement strand
TTTTTCTAACAAGCAGATAGAAGGCATTTTAAAAATGCCTTCTATCTTGGTTCCAGAATTTCTCTATAATCCGCGTAATCCTGCAATCCGTCAAATCCGCGATTCAAACAAACGCGCAATTTAATAAAAATTTCATTTGTCCGCACATGGACAAATAGCTTTCGGGGAAAAAACAAAACGATCCATCTCCTGCCTTTGTCTTCTAAATTTAAAGCACCACCACTTTTGTCGTCGCAAACCCGTTTTTGCTTTTTAAGACGAGGAAATAGATTCCTTCAGCCCAGGTCAGGTCCGAAAGTTTCAGCCTATTTTCGCCGGAATGCAAATCAAAAGTTTTTGCAAAGACGACCACCCCCTTTGGGTCGAATATGCGGAGTTCGGAGACTTGTTTTTTTGTAGAAAAAACTTCGAGGCGAATAGCGCCACCAATGACGGGGTTTGGGAAAACGGAGGAGATGGTAAAGGAATTCGATTCGGTGATTTCGGAAACAGCCGTCACCAGAGTACTCCCTTCTACCATTTTAATCGTTTGATTTACAGCAACTTCTATCAGTTTGTCTTCAATACCCGCTCAGCCATTTCACTTTGATGGAATTTGGAGTCACCGTAGCTCGGAGGTTCGCTCCGAGAAGTAACGCACGGAACTTCTCGGAGCGAACCTCCGAGCTACGGTGACTTTGCTGCTGAGGATTTGCAATCCGAACCCACAATTTCCTCGTCATCTACGAGAACTACCGTAAAATGAAAAAAGGTTAAACCGGAGAATTCAATTTTAATAATCGCTTTCTCCATTCCATGCCGTCGCACAAATATCAAAATATTTAGTGACGGTTTTTTTTATACCGAGCTGCCCTGCCACCCCCTACCTCAACAAAGTCACATCGCCCGAAAAGCTGCGTTCCGTCCCGTCAGAAAGTTGAACGCGCACAAGATAGACATAAACCCCCATTTGGGCTGCCTTGCCTCTAAACTTACCGTCCCATGCCACATCGCCGCTTTGGTCGAAGACCAAGTCGCCCCAACGGTTAAAGATTTTGATACTCCCGATGGCTGTAATGCCATCGCCGAAAAAGACGCGGAAGCTGTCATTCGCACCGTCGCCATTAGGAGTGAAGGCATTGGGGATGAAAATCTTTTCTTCCCGCCGCACGAACAGGGTGATGTTGTCTGAAACTGTGCAGCCCGCCACCGTAGTCAAAAGCGCCGAATAAACAATATCTTCGGGCGGTGCGGCAATGACGACGAGGCTGTCCGTCCGGTTCAGATAATCCGGCGGCGACCAAAGGATGCTTTCTATTTCCAGGGCATCGGTCATCGCCTCGAGGCGGACGCTGTCGCCAAAATTGATTTCCCGGTCTTCGCCCAAATTCAGGCTCAGGATTTCGGCTACTTCCAACCCGATTTCCATCTCGTAGCGGCAGCCGCGGCTATCTTCCACCACCACCAAATGATTCCCCACCGAAAGGTTTTCAAAAAGTAAATTCGCGGAAAAATCGCCGCCATCGAGGGATGCCAAATAAGGCGATGTGCCACCGAAAACAGTGTCAATCCGAATTACTCCGTCTGTAACTTCGGGGCAACTTGGCGCTTGCTGACTTATTTGCGCTTCCGGTCCGCCTTGCGGCAAAACTTCCCAAACGCCTTCTACCTCGCAACCCCCTTCCCCCGTGACGGTGACCGAATAAACACCCGCATTTTCCACCACGATTTCGGAACTACTCTCTCCCGTTGACCACAGCAGGGCGTTGAATGCGCCGGTGGCGAAAAGCTGCGCTTCGCCGCCTTCGCAGATGCCCGAATCTCCTTCAATTTGCAAAGTGGGCAAAGGCAGGAAACTCAATGTCAGGCAATAAGTCGAATCGCAGCCGATCGCGCTTGTTTCCAATACGCAGAAACTCGTGTCGCTTGTTATTGGAATGCCTTCCAAATCAAAAATTTCTCCCTCGCACAACTGCACCCCTGCTTCCACCAAAACAGTATCTGCTGGGATGACTTCAACCGAATCGCTCCATTGGCAGCCGGTGGCAGCGGTTATTTCCAACCAATACAATCCCGCCGAGGAAATCGTCAATTCCGAAGCATCGGAACCATCCTGCCACAGGTAGGACGCTGCCCCAACCCCTGCCTGCAAGGTCGCACTCGCCCCGGGACAAAGCGCGAAATCCGAACCGAGCGAAAAGACAGGCAGCGTATCCACCGCCACAGAAACCACCGCCGTATCTGCAGGACAGAAAGCATTCGAGACGATGTAGGCGTAGTCGCCCGGACTATCCTGAAGGGGGTCGAACAGCCCGTTGCCGGAGGTGGTTTCCGGCAGCCAACTTCCGCCGACGGCAGGGTCGCCGTTCAGAAAGTCCGACAAGTTTATCGCGGCAGCATCGGCACATAAACGGACCATCCCGTCTTCGCCGGCGGACAAGCCTGAGACAATCGGCAGGAATACAAATGACGTGTCGCTTGCGTAGTCGCGATGCCAGGCGACAACTGCCAAAAGCCGTAGCCCGGGCGTTGGCGCAGCCGCCGTATTTTCGTAAAAAACAGACTGACTCAACCAGCCTTCCAATGCCGCCCCGGCCAAGCCTCCGTTGTTGTGGACAATGATACCGTTGCCCTCCGAAGAGCAGGAAACCGAAGCATTTTCGTCGCAATCCACCGACTCCGAAGCACCTTCCGGCGGGGCTTCTGCAAAACCGACCCACAGCGAATCGATGAAAAGTGGGTTCAGAAAGCGAACATCCGTGGGCGCCAGAAAATGAAGCCGTTCGGCAAAGCAAAGCGTATCCGGGCGGTAGTCATTGCCCACTGCCCCCGAACTGTCATCTTCGTCCAAATCTATTTCCGGCGTACAGGTGAATGTCTGTTGTTCCGATGGATGTGCAGCATCTTCCATATTTAGAGCGGTACCATCTTCACAAATGAAGGTTTGGGTAAGATTATCGAAATCTATTTCGTAAATATTCGCGCCGCCGAAAAATTTCTTTTGAACCGCATAGGTGACCGAACTGTCACAATCAATATTAATGGTCGCCAAACCGCTGAATCCGCCAAAGTCCGGTATCAGTTCCATCAGTATTTCGCTCTCCCCCGGGTTCTCGATGTTGATTTCTATCAAAAAAGATTCGAGGGCAGCTGTTTGAAGGCCATATAAACCGTACAATTTACCCTGCCGGAAAGATAAGCCACCGAAACCTCCCGGAAATGGGGGCAGGTTCTGAAAATCAATTTTACCCAAAACGGCAAATGCTCCGGTATTGAGGTCATAACTTGAGAGTGTATCGGAAGCAGCATAAATTATTCCACCTGGGGAACATTTAATAGTGGGAGCTTTGACAGGAAATTTTCCAATTAAAGAATAGGACCCGTTTGTTAAATTTATTCTATAAAGATTGTCCTGGAAATCAACTCCATAAAAATCTCCATTCGGTGCAAATGAAATTCCTAGTAAACTAAATCCCAGTCCACCCCCCACATTAATTATATCCGTTATTGCACAGCTATCATTTGGATCTAGCATTCCTATTCTGGTCAACATAGTGCCAAAATTGTCAACTATAAAAAAAGGCTGGCTAATTACAGGGCTGGATAAAGCAATGGAAAGAAAAGTAAATATAGTTAAAATCATCCGGCTCATGAGATACAATTTTATTGTTATAT
>CAZJYF010000028.1:0-16466 GCA_964549665.1 uncultured Saprospiraceae bacterium | reverse complement strand
AAATAGTGAAGGATAAATCCTTCCCTTCGAAATCTACAGGATTTACCTTGTAGGAGGGTTTCAGAACCGTAAAATGAAAATAATCGTGAACAATCGGTTCGCCAAAAGAAAAAGTATCTGAAAACTCAAATCCCTGGCTCACTTCATGTTCAGCGCCACTTTTAGGGTCTGACACATAAAATTTGCTGCCTTTGACCGACAACTTAAAACTATCTTCAGAAAGTATCTCGACGTAAAAAGGAAGCCCAAAAAGTTGGGCTTTTGAATCAGCTAATTCGACCTCAAAGGGGAAATAGCCGTAATATTCAACCATTTTATACCACTTGCCGGAATAATAAGAGACATCGAAATCCAATTCTTCAAGGGTCCGTTCTATCAGGCTGTATGATGTAAGGATTCCAATCTCATTGTAAAGATTTTTTTCCGTTCCAATCAAATCGACACCCCCTTCTCCGTATTGATTTTTCCCCAACATCCGGTTTGCGCCGGAGGGGTCAATCAGTAGAGACGCATTTATTTTGTAAATGGGTGTTGCTAACTTGATATACAAAAAAGCAAGGGCAATGCACACAGCCAAACTGCCTGCAAAAAGAAGCTTTCTCTGAAATGTATTTTCAAATAAAGCCTTCAAATTAATTTCTGAGAAAGTATGCCGGTCTATTTTTACTGACTTATCCATAATATTCTGATTCCCTAAATGCACAACGCGTCAATTAAAATGGTTCAAGTGAGATACTAGCTTCCCTGCTTAAATTGATTGTTAATGGAAACCATCATTCTTTGTCAATTTCAGGAGATGCTAATTGAAAAGTCGATGCCATCTGTGGGCGAGGGGGCAGTTTCTCACAGATAGTTGATTCCAACATTGGATTAGCCTTTTCTATGTTGCAATCTACTTTTTACCAAAGGGGGGATATTTATTATGACAGGATTAATTCCACATGGTCAGCGATGCATGATAGACTATTATTCACTAATTGGACAAAATGATTAAGACTACTTTTTCTACTGTTTAGGTCCTAGAGGTAATTGCTCTTGAAATTGAATTAGCACAAGATGTTGTACAGAAATTGCCGAACTTATTAAAAGGTGAAATGGCTGCCCATGTGATCCAAACCATGTAAATTTTAAACTAATCAATAATTGTACCTCCTTCACCAAAAATGGAGGCATGTTCTGATTTTCCAATTCACTAAAGGAAAAAACATTGGTATTGTTTTTGGGTTGGTTAAGGCTTGTAATTTGCCTTTTCCTAAAGCCTGTTGTTTGTTAAATAATACCTCAGCCATTAATAGGGGGCAAAAATAATGCAAGAATTTGTAAATCAATCACTTGCATTAATCGTTCAGAGCAATATAGACCAGCTATTAAACTGGAATGTTTTTTTCGTTTTCACACTTTTGTTTGGATTTTGGCCGACAGACCAGTCCCCAAACAATTAGGAATTTTGTAAATGAGTGGACTTTGTTTTAAAATGGTGTTTTACGCTGTTGTGTTGGGAACGATTTGCCAATCCTGTATTGGTCACAAACACCTGGTCTCCTTAAATGGCAACGAAACCGTCCCTGATAATTTTCGCGCAGTCAAGCCCATGTACGACGCCAAAGTATTCGATTTTAAGCCCTATAAAATCAGTCCCTTTGACCAATTGATGATAAAAATTAACGCCTTCGACGGAAACACGGAAGAATTTCTAAGCAGGGAATTCGCAGCTGAAAAAGATAATGGCCAGAACATCAATTACGATCCCGCATCTCTTTATTTTAACAGTTACGGCGTAGATGCTTCGGGTTATATCTCCCTGCCGATGTTGGGAAAAGTAAAAGTAACTGGGAAGACCATACCCGAGTTGAAAGAAACCCTGGATACTGCCTACAACCCATATCTAAAATTTGCATCTACGCATGTAAAATTAGCCAACAGACATTTTACGATTTTCGGAGAAGTCCACAAGCCGGGAGTGCACTATTTGTACAATGACCGAAACACGCTTTTGGATGCAATAAGTATGGCGGGAGATTTCACTGATTTCGGCAACCGAAGAAAGGTAAAACTTATCAGACAAACAGATGATGGAGCGGAAACGGTGTATCTCAATTTAAATCGCTCCGACTTCATGTACACCGAATTTTATTATGTTCGGCCGAATGATTTGATTTATATAGAACCGACCAAAGCGAAATCGAATAATATCAGTTCTACTTCCATAGGAATCATCCTTTCTGCCATATCCGTAGGAGCCATCCTATTGAACGTTATCCTAAATTGATTGGGGTTATTAATTCAATTCGTCTTTTGAAAAAATGGCTGGGAGGGAGTCAATTCGTTATAGGTTGGTCATAATTTCATAAACATCAATCCATTCTTTCCTGTGTTACCTGGTTTTCGGGCCCACCTTATTTGTATTGCTGATTCTTACTAGGTTACATTAAACCTTAATTCCAGGATTAATAGTTCAAATTCTAATTCCTTTCTAAATAGATGGATTTCAAGGACTTCCTTCTTAGTTTTCAACCCGCTTGGCCCTCCCTTTCTTCCAATTAAATGTCTGGAAGCTTCCATACAGACAGCATTATTAGGTATCTGGCCAACTGCTTACTGGAATTCGGACGTATATAGATTGCGCAAAGAAACAATTTTAACACTTTTTTCAAAACTGTTTGTTAGCTTACAGTTGTTCCTTTTCTAATAAGATACCTTACAGCCTGAACTGAAATTATACCCGACCCTGCATTTTTTAAAAAGTTTTTTTCTCCAAATCCAAACTTTTTACGGCAGATGAAAGATAATTGATTTTTTCCAATTTAATTCTACTTCCTTTTCTTCCGGAACCTCGGTTGTAATAGTGAAAAAAGAATTCCTAAAAATCTTTATCCGAATTCTCAGCTCAAAAGTTGGGTCACTTAATCCCGCTATTTTAATCCACAAATTTCTTAAACCTTGACCTCTCATGAAAAAGTTCTATACCCTTTACACTACCCTTGCGTTACTATTTGTAGGTTATTTGTTTGTTTCCTTTTCTTCTAATCCGCCTAATGGTCTAACTGGGGCGCCGCCCACGGGAAGTACCTGCATGTTGGGCAACGGAGGTTGCCATTCCGGCGGTAGTTTTGGTGGTAGCGTCAGCATATCCGGTTTGCCGGCCTCCATCACACCGAGTACGACCTTTCCGATTACCGTCACTGTCAGCTTTTCCTCGGGTAGTCCGGCACGAGGTGGTTTTCAAATGACAGTTCAGGATGCCTCGAACACTTTTGTGGGGTCGTACAGCAACCCCTTAGCCAATTCCGGAATTGAGGGCGCTTTTTTCGACCATCGCAACGCCAAGTTTTTTGGAGGCAATTCCTCCGTTTCTTACACGGTGGACTGGACGTCTCCTGCCGGTCCCATTGGCGAGACCATCACCATGTATGCTGCGGGGAATGTCGCCAATGGCAATGGGAATACTACGGGGGATGAAATTGTGACGACCCAAAAGGCGGGGGTCTTGTCCAATGGTCCTCCCACGGCTACCATCACCACTTCCACAAATGTCTCTTGCAATGGAGGCATAGACGGTTCGGCTACTGCCCAAGCAAGTGGCGGGGCTGGAGGACCTTTCAGTTTTATGTGGTCGAATGGCGCGACGACCGCTACGGTCAGCAATTTATCGGCGGGCACCCACACCGTTACCGTCACCGATTCAGGCGGAGGTACGAATACCGATATGGTGACGATCACGGAACCATCGGCCTTGAGTATTTCCATTTCCAACCAAATGAACATCGATTGTAATAATCCGACTGGTAGTGCAACGGCAACTGGAAGCGGCGGGACTCCCGGCTACACCTTCGCGTGGTCTACCGGTGCTTCTACGGCTACGGTAAATTTATCCGCAGGTGCGCATTCCGTGACCGTTTCGGACGCCAATAATTGCACATCTACTGCCGGTGTGACAATCACAGAAGATATTACCCCCCCGGCTGCCGAAGCCGGTCCGGCCAAGCAATTGGATTGCAACAGTGCGTTAGCCTTTCTAAGTGGGGTCGGTTCAGCCACCGGCGCCAATATCAGTTACCAATGGACGACGATTGACGGCAATATCCTCGGAGGTGCCACCTCCTTGTCTCTAGTCGTGAATGCTACCGGAACCTATACTTTGACGGTATCCAACAGTACCAACGGTTGCAACAATTCCGATTTCACAACCGTAACCTCAGATATGACGCCCCCCGTCGCAAATGCAGGGGCAAATATGTTTCTCGATTGTGCCATGATGATGGTGAACCTCGACGGAAGCGGTTCCTCTGCCGGTGCCAACATTACTTACCTTTGGACAACTCCCGATGGGAATATCGTTTCGGGAAGTACCACGACAAGCCCTCAAGTCGGTGGGGCAGGAACCTACACCCTCACCGTCACGAATTCAGACAATGGTTGCACGGCTACCGACCAGGCGGTCGTAACGGAAGATGTCAATATGCCTACTTCCAATGCAGGGGTAGATAAGACTCTTACCTGTACGGTCACTTCGCTTCAATTGGATGGCACGGGTTCTGCACAAGGCGCCAATTTTACCTATCAATGGACCACCGCAAACGGCAATATCGTTTCTGGTGCGACGGGTTTAACACCCACGGTCAATACCACCGGAATGTATTGCATTGAGGTGCGTGACAATAGCAACAATTGTGTTTCCATGGATTGTGTGAATGTTTCTCAAAATACCACTCCTCCCGTTGCTAATGCGGGGAATAATAAAGAACTGACCTGCACGAGTTTGAGCGTTGACTTGGATGGTTCTGCTTCTGCACAAGGGCCCTCTATTTCTTACCAATGGACCACGTCCGACGGAAATATTACCGCTGGCGCAACGACTACTATGCCGACGGTTGATGCAGTTGGAACCTACACCTTGACGGTAACAGACAATGACAACGGTTGTACCGCAATTTCAAATGTGAGCGTTAGCCTGAACACTACGGCTCCTGATGCCAATGCCGGTGCTGATAAAGCATTGAATTGCAACACTTCATCAGTAAGTTTGGATGGAAGTTCCGCCACTGCCGGAGCTACTTTCAGTTGGACAGGTCCAAATGCGTTTAGTTCCACCATGGCAAATCCCAGCGTTTCAGAAGTTGGTACCTACACCCTCACGGTCACGGACCCAAATAATGGTTGCGTGGCAATGGATGTGGTAGAAGTCACCCAAACACCCCCTCCAACTGCCTCCATTTCGGCTCAAACTGATGTGGATTGTAAAGGGGCCAGTACCGGTTCTGCAACTGCTGCTGGTTCGAGTGGTACGCCACCTTACACCTATGTCTGGTCAAGTGGCGGAACCATGGCTACGGAGAATAACCTTCCGGCGGGCACTTTCACAGTCACGGTTACCGACACAGATGGCTGCTCTGCCACGGCGATGGTTACCCTGACCGAACCGCCTGCTTTGATTGCGAATGCTTCATCTACCAATGCAACCGCTACAGGTGCGACCGACGGTACCGCCACCGCAAACCCAATGGGTGGAACACCGGCTTACAGCTATAATTGGAGTAATGGGGCTACCACACAATCCATTACCGGATTGGGGGCCGGAATGTTCACCGTGACGGTTACGGATGCCAATGGCTGCACGGCAGTAGAAACCGTGTCGGTTTCAGATGTAAATTGCAGTTTGGTGTCGCTGAGTTTCTCATCAACTGACGCTAGTTGTAATGGTGGCAACGACGGCTCGGCAACGGTCAGTGTTGCCAACGGAACAGAACCAATCACATATCTATGGTCGACCGGTGGAATGACAGCTACCGAAACGGGTCTGCCCGCCGGGACGGTTTCAGTCACTATTACGGATGTCAATAATTGCAGCGTGGCGGGCAATGTCACGATTTCCGAACCGCCCATTCTCAACCTGAATGTCACAGCACAAACGAATGTGGATTGCAATGGAAGCACTACCGGAACGGCTACCGTCGAAGCAAGCGGGGGTACTCCCGGCTACAATTTTGCCTGGTCCTCCGGCGGCTTGGCAGCAACGGAAAGCGGTCTTCCCTCCGGAACCCATACCGTCACTGTAACAGATGCGAATGGCTGCACCACTTTTACGGAAGTAACCATTACGGAGCCAGATGCCATCTCAGCAGGCCTTTCGGCGACAGACGAGTCGGCTTTGGGGGCCAACGATGGCACTGCTTCCGCTAACCCGGCCGGCGGTACACCGGGCTATACTTTTTTGTGGGACAATGGCCAAACTACGTCGATGATAAGCAATCTGGCACCCGGTCAATACTGCGTTACGATTACCGATGCGAATGGTTGCACTTCAACTGCCTGCACCATGGTTAACGGGTTCAACTGTGGGAGTATGACCGTGACCGTTTCGGGAGAGAATGTTAGTTGCATTGGAGACAACGACGGCTCTGCCATCGCAACAGAAATTGGAGGAACGGAACCCCTGACCTACTTGTGGTCGAGTGGGGGAACAGATATGAAGGAGACAAATCTTCCTCCCGGAATGTATTCGGTCACGGTGACCGATGCTTCCAATTGTGCGGCTATTGGTAATGTGACCATCACCGAACCCGATCTACTGGTCCTGAATGTTGATTTTACCATGGACGCAGAATGTGGAGGTGAATTACCCGGAAGTGCTACCGTCAGCGCTTCAGGAGGTACGCCGGGTTACTCTTATATCTGGTCAACAGGGGGTGTGGAAGCCACTGAATTCGGTTTACCGGTGGGAACTCACGACGTGACCGTTACCGATGCGAATCAATGTTCGGCTACCACAAGTGTCGAGATTTTGCCCATTCCGGACACCGACCCCCCGATCGTTGTCGTGCAAGACATAGAAATCTTTTTGGATGAAAGCGGTTCAGCAAGTATTACGGCTGATATGGTGGATGGAGGCAGCTTTGACAACTGTGGCGTTGATACGATGATCCTCGATATTTCAACCTTTGACTGCAATAATCTCGGCTCTAATTTAATCATTCTGGCCGTTCAGGATGTGGCCCAAAATTGCGGCTTTGACACCGTATTTGTCCAGGTGACCGATACCCTTTCACCGAGCTTAAGTTGTCCACCCAATATCGTTTTTAATGGTGGATGCAATACGCCGATTGAATACGGCACACCCTCAGGGCAAGATAATTGCGGCATTGCCAATGTTTTCCTTTCAGAGGGCTTGCCTAGCGGAGCGTTCTTCCCCCTCGGGGAATCGACAGTCGTTTGGGCGGCACAGGATGCTTCGGGGAATGAAACGTTCTGTAGTTTCACCGTCACGATAGTCAACGATATGGAAGTGGCTACAGAAATTACCGAACCTTCCTGTGCCGGATTTATGAATGGGGCTGCGACGGTCAATGTTACCGGCGGGTTTCCGCCCTTCACTTTTCAATGGGACGATCCCGGCAATCAAACCACTCCAACTGCCAGCGACCTTCCGGCTGGAGAGTACAACGTTATTGTCACAGATTCAAGCGGTTGTGATGCCATCATCTCTGTAACGGTAACCGAACCCGACCCCATTGCAATTACCGTTGACGCAATTTCAGAAGAGACCGGAAACAACATGGACGGCTCGATTTCCATCTCGGCAAGCGGAGGTAGCGGCGCCCCATTCGCCTTCCAATGGTTCCTGAACGGTCAACTTTTTTCCACGGATGAAGACATCAGCGGCTTGGACGGAGGCGACTACCTTGTTTTTGTCACCGATACTTCGGGATGTACGGTTTCGCAGACGATTACCCTCGACATTATTAACGGCACCGCCGACCCGGAAGTGGCTGCGGGGATTACTTTATTGCCCAATCCGACTTCTGGGCTATTCTCGGTCGATTTTGAACTGAAGCAACCAAGTGAGGTACATATTTCCATCTTCGATCTTTCCGGAAGGTTGATTCACCGAACCCTGCCGCAGACCGTTTTGCTCGAGCAATTCAAATTTGACCTGTCGGGCAATGCCTCCGGCATGTATTTGGTTCGCATTCTTGTAGATGATGCCGTTATTACAAAACGGGTGGTTTTAAGTCGCTAAAATTTTTAAGGTTGGTTCGTTTAATTTGACTTTGTGGTTCTTTGTGTTTTCTTAGTGTAACCATTATCACACAAAGAAAACACAGAGAATCACAAAGAAAAAAATAAATTTGAATTGCCTGGCTTTTTGCTTCTTTCCCGTCTTTTTTGCAAACAATAAATTCTATTTTTGCAGGGCTTTTTAATTGAATCCAAACCATCATAAAAAGACCGGAAAAGATGAAAGAAGTTTATATCGTTTCAGCCGTTCGGACGCCGCTCGGAAGTTTTGGCGGCATGTTTGCCGGCCTCTCGGCAACGGAGTTGGGCAGCGCTGCCATCAAAGGTGCTTTGGCTAAAGCAGGGGTAGAAGCCTCGAAGGTGGAAGAGATTTTTATGGGTAATGTTTGTTCTGCCAATTTGGGGCAAGCCCCTGCACGGCAGGCATCCCTCGGCGCAGGCATTGGTATCGAGGTGCCCTGCACGACGGTGAATAAAGTTTGTGCTTCTTCGATGAAGGCCATTATGTTTGGCGCCCAAGCCATTATGCTGGGTCAGGCGGACCTCGTCCTTGCAGGAGGGATGGAAAGCATGTCCAACGTTCCGTATTACGTTCCGAAAGCGCGTTGGGGTTGCAAGTATGGAGATGCCACCCTGATAGACGGCTTGGCAAAAGATGGATTGACCGATGCCTACGACCACGCTTCAATGGGCATCAGCGCTGACAATACTGCTAAAAAATACGGTATTTCGAGGGAAGAACAAGATCGCTTTGCCATTAAGTCTTATAAACTTGCTGCCTCCTCGACGGAAAAAGGCGCATTCAAGGATGAAATTGTACCGGTAAGCGTGCCGCAGCGAAAGGGCGACCCCATCGAAATGTGGGAAGATGAAGAATACAAAAGAGTCAAATTTGAAAAAATCCCCAACCTTCGCCCTGCCTTCAGCAAAGACGGAACGGCGACGGCAGCTAATTCATCGCCCATTAATGACGGCGCTTCCGCCCTCCTGTTGGTTAGCAAAGAAAAAATGAAGGAATTGGGCTTGACGCCCCTTGCCAAAATCCTCTCCTTTGCCGATGCCGCCCACGAACCGGGATGGTTCACAACTGCCCCAACTTTGGCAGCCCCTATAGCGCTTAAACGAGCCGGATTGACCTTTTCCGACGTTGATTTTTTTGAAGTCAATGAGGCCTTTGCTGTGGTGCCCTTAGCCTTCGACAAAGCCCTGAACATCGAGGAAGAAAAGGTCAACGTGTTGGGCGGTGCCTGCGCCCTCGGACATCCGCTTGGGGCTTCCGGCGCCCGCATCGTCGCCACCTTGAATAATGTCTTGCATCAAAAAGATGCCTCAATTGGTTTGGCAACTTTGTGCAACGGCGGGGGCGGGGCCTCGGCTATTATTATTGAGCGGGTTTAAGGGGTAGGAGGGGTGGCAGAGGTTTGAAAAGTTGAACTTGTGGCAATGGTTTTTCAACTAGAATTAATTCATATTAAAAAAAACATGAAGGATGTGAACAATGTCTTTTGATTTCCGGTTCATCTCTTTCAAAAGAACATCCCATGACAGATCAAGAATTTTTTAATCAATTCAACAAAGCCGCTGAGTCACTGCAATCCGAAGCTTTACAATTGACCAATAATTTGGACGAAGCACGCGAGCTCTACCAAGAGACAGCTTTCCACGCCTTGAAAAAAAAGGAGGAACTTGTCGATATTTCCACCTTCCGAAAATGGGTTTCCAAGCTGATGCACAACCTCTTTCATGGAAAAAGTCGCTTCCAATCTTTTCAAAAAAGTGTAAATTGACCGAAAACTTTCCAAATTCTTCTTTTTATCGAAATTGAAATTCTTGCTTTACAAATAGTTCGTTTCTTTGTATTTTACAAAGGAAGGTAGGTCGTCTGTTAGCAATCTCAACGGAAACTTTAATTGCGCAACACGGGAAGTTTTAAAAAGATTGCCACCCAAAAGACCTTCAATCTTCCCTTTACCCCCGTCCGTATTATGGATCACTTCTCTCAAGAAGGTGTATCCTATAATTTCGCAAAATAGCGTGCTGAAAAAGCCACGCAGCCAATCTCGACAATTTCGGATTTTCCCATCTTTCATTTTGCTTTTAAGCAAGCTTGGAGTTCGTGTGACTTTGTGTATGCCTTTTGATCCTTTGTAAAATAGTGGGAACACAAAGACGCTCCAATTATTGGTGAATAATCCACCTTTACAGGGGATACAAAAGCAAGGGGCCGACAAAAGAATCAGTCGTCCTTTTAAAAACTATTGAACAAAAACGGGGACTTTATGAACAAACAAAAACTATGGACAAGCGCCAGAATTATTGCTTGTGTTTTCACATGGGCACTCTTTCAAAATTCTTGGGAAAATCCGGACTTGCAATTTTATTGGGTATCCTTTACCGACAAAGCTGATTCTCCTTTTTCCATTTCTCGTCCGGAAGAATTTTTATCAGCCAGAGCAATTGAAAGACGTAGAAAACAGGGGGTTCTCATTGCTGAGGATGACTTGCCGGTTAGTCCGTATTACCTGATTCAATTAAAAAGGGAAGGAGCCGAAATTAGATATTCTTCGAGGTGGTTCAATGGCGTGAATATCTTGTGTGGGCAACTAACTGCCGAGAAAATCAATGCTTTTCCTTTTGTGAAAACCGTCTCCGTAATTGGCAATTACTTCGATTATAAATTGGTGCCAAAAGCAAAATACCGACAAAGAAAAATACCGAAAAGAAAACTGCAAACTCCTTACTACGGGGCTGCGGAAGAGGAAATCCGAATGTTGGGCGGAGTGGCTTTGCATGAGCAGGGGTTCAAAGGCGAGGGAATGATGGTGGGAATATTGGATGCGGGATTTTTTCTGGCAGACAGGATGCCTTTTTTTGACAGTCTTCGATTTGAAAATAGGATGTTGTTTGCAAAAGACTTTGTCGAACAGGACGAAAGTGTTTTTGAAACATCCATTCATGGAACGCAGGTCTTGTCAGTCATGGCGGCAAATGTACCTGGCCGCTTAGTCGGCACTGCCCCTGAAGCGACCTATGTATGCATCAAAACAGAGGACATCCGGGACGAATACCGCATGGAAGAATACAATTGGATTGCCGGCCTGGAATATGCTGACCAAATGGGAGTTGATGTCGTCAATTCTTCCGTCGGGTACTCCCTTTTTACAAATAAAAAGATGAATTATAGCATTGAAGATATGGATGGGGCTACCTGCCTGTCTTCCGCGGCTGCAGAAATTGCATTCTCAAAAGGTATGATTGTGGTGACGAGTGCCGGCAATGAGGGAAATCTCGAATGGCAACGCGTAGTGTGCCCGGCAGATTCAGAAGGGGCCTTGGCTATCGGGGCAGTAAATCCAGAAGGAGAAAAAACCTATTTCAGCTCCATTGGCCCGACCGCCGACGGGCGAATTAAGCCGGATTTAGTGGCACAGGGAGAAGATGTTGCGGTGGTTGCCCTTCGGGGCTTGGATTTGCACATGGCTAGCGGAACCTCTTTTTCCGCTCCTTTGGTAGCCGGTATGATCGCTTCCTTGTGGCAGGCTTTTCCGGAAAAGAAAAACCGCGAAATCGTGGATGCTATTAAACGCACGGCCAGTCGGGCCGGACGCCCAAACAACAGTATCGGCTTCGGGATTCCCAATTTCTTTGAAGCATGGCTGTATTTGAAATCGACCTCAAGAGATAAATTGGAGGTAAGCACTCAAAAGCCTCTTCACACTTACAAATAGTGTTCGAAAATTTCTTGCAAAAGCGTTCGCAAAGCCACCGGATTAAGGGGTTTGTTAATGAAACCGACTATTCCGGTATGCTGGCAGGCTTTTTCTCTGTCTTGGAGGGTGAGTGTGGTGGTCAACATGACGATTGGAATATCTCCGCGTTGTCCGATTTCCATTTGCTGGTAGGCCTCCAAAAACTCCCAACCATTCATGGTGGGCATGTTGACATCGAGGAAAATCAAATCGGGCAACGAAGATTCCGTTGAGATATTTGGAAATCTACTTTCTTGGGATAGATATTCCAAGGCTTCCTTCCCACTTTCACAAACCATTATGTGGTTGCTGACTTCCGCCTTCCTCAAAAGGCGCGCGTGGAGGAAGTTTGTCGCTTCGTCATCGTCTATCAAGAGGATGCAATTCAGTTTCTTTTTCATGTTCATGATCATCATAAATTACTAGACTTTAATTGAAAGAGGTTAGAAAAAAAGACACTCTAAAAATTTAGGCAATCCAAATGTGAAAGTTTTTCAAAGTCTTTGCCATTTATAGTCAGACCGTCTGATGGATTTCAAAACGAGGCTGAATAATCGGGCACATTGGAGTTCAGAATTGCTTGTTCCTGAACAGAAATTTTTCGGCTACTTAATTTCCTGCGCGGAATGGTAAAATAAAAAGAACTTCCCTGTCCCGGTTTCGATTCAACCCAAATTTTTCCATGGTGCAGTTCCACAATTTTCTTGCTAATGGAAAGACCGATACCTGCGCCCTGATAAACGTTTTTTTTGTGGAGGCGCTGAAAGATTTTGAAAATCTGCTCATTGAACTTTTCATCGATGCCTATGCCATTATCCTTCACACAAAAGCACCAATCTGTGTTTTGTTTTTCTACCTTGATTTCAATTTTTGGGGGTACATTCTTTTTGTGATATTTGATAGCGTTGCTTATTAAGTTTTGAAAAAGCTGTTTCAATTCAAGTCGAAATCCTATTACCTCCGGCATGGGAGCTACCTTTATTTTTGCTTGTTTTTGTTGGATAGAACCTTGCAAATCCTCTAAAACTTCTTCCAGAAGGTTGCTTAGTTTAATCCCTTCGGGGTTTTGATGATTCTTTCCTACTTCAGAATAGGATAGCAAGCCTACAATAAAAGCTTTCATTCGTTTGGACGCTTTTTGAATATATTCAAAATATCGATGCGCTTGTTCGTCGAAGCGTTCTTCATAATCTTCCTGGAAAAGATTGAGGAAGCCGATAATGGAATTTAAGGGTTCCTGAAGGTCGTGAGAAGCTGCAAACATATATTGCGCCAATTCCGTATTTTTTTGTTGTAATTGTTTTTGATATAGAAGTAGCCGCTTGTTATTCAGCAGTAATATCTGAACGCCATGCACTAATAGTGCGAGCAGAAAGGCGATGGAAATGCCGCTAAGAAATACGGCAAGTGGGACGGAGGATTTTAGTTGGCGAATGTAAAGTGGTGAAGGTTTGAGCCGAAATTCCCAGTTGAGATGCTGTATTTGAGCACTGGTTGTTACACCCCATTTTTTCCAATCGATGGAAGGAGTTGAATTATTTTGGTAAACTAAACTGCCATCCTGAAATATTTCAAAAGTGTAATTGTTCAGGTCGTCGGGGGTGATAATTGCGGGAATCCATTCTTTGAGTAGCAAGATTGCGGAAAGAAACCCCTCCGCTTTTTCCTCCTTTCGAAAAGGCAAAAACACTTGTAATGGACGAGTTTTACCTCCTTGCAAAGCTGCCTGCAGAGCAATGGATATGCTGTCTGTCCGACTTGGAATTGAAACGATTCTAGACACTGAATCAATTTGTATATCGCCGTTTTCCTTTTCCGAAAAACGCCACTGCAACTGTGCGTTTTTGTCAATTCTTTGCAGCTCGTGAACCCCCGGAAATTTTCTAAAAAACTGCCTTACAAAAACAGAACTTTTTTGGTAGGACAAGCCGTTCTTTGTACTATTCCACTGTTGCTGCAATTCTTGCAGCGCCGCGAGGCGATATTGGAAATCTTTGGAAATGATAGAAGCAATCTTTTCAACTGCGATGGTCAGTTCCCGCTGGGCAGCGAGATCGTAGTTTTTTTGAAGTTTGAACACAATCCCCCCGGTACACAAGACCGAGGTGGAAAATACCAAAACTGCAAGCCATATATTTGGGTGTGATTTCAATTCTAAAAAAGTTGTGTTCCAGTGTTTCGAGTTCTTGAGTTCAGCGTTCAACCGTTCGGCTTTTGACACTTAGGACTTCCAGGTTAATTAAAGCAACGCCCAAACCCGGCACTCCTGAACTTGGAACGCTGGACGCCCGAATTCTCAAAGTGTGAGGAGTTTTCCCATCAAAGCGCTCTTGTGAGCTTTGCCTATTGGAATCACCGTTCGCTCAATGACAAGTGTATTTTCTTCAATATCTACGATTTTATTCAAATTCACGATGTAGGAACGATGGACCCGGATAAATTTATCTTGGGGAAGTTTGGCGGCGATGCTCTTCAGGGTGCTGTAAATCAGGTGCTGCCCATCAATCATTTTTATTCGGACGTAATCCGATACATTTTCGAAATACAATATTTCGTCAAACGGCAGGCGGATAAGCCTTCCCTTTATTTTGATATAGACCTCATTCGAGCTTGTCTGATATTCCGTTTTCTCTCCATTTTCCGCAATTTTCAGAGCTGCTTTTTCTGCAGCCTTGCGGAACCGGGGATAGTTGAAGGGCTTAATCAGGTAATCCACAGCCTCAAATTCAAAGGCTTCAAATGCGTACTGCCTTTTTGAGGTGGTAAAGATTATCGTTGGAAGCATGGGGGCATGATTTAAAAAATCAATCCCGTTAAACTCAGGCATTTCTACATCCAAAAAGACCAAATCTATCTTCGTCTTCGTCAATTCCTTCAGCGCAGTTTGGGCATTGTCGCAAACAGAAACAGCTTCCAAAAATGGGGTCTTTTGGCAATACTGCTTCAATAGCTCTCTCGCCATGGGGTCGTCGTCTAAAATCTGGCATTTCAAAGTCATGTGTTCTAATAATTTGTTCTCTTTGCGGGGTAAACGAGCGGGAAGATTGCCACTCCAACACCACTTTCTTTTCGGAAAGCAGAATCGAGAAAAGCAGGTACTTCCGCTTTACCGGTTTCATAATTTCAAATACTACATGCAAATATTGAGAAGGTGAAAATAATGAAGCGACACTTTCCTTTCCACGGGGTTTGAAACCTTGGGTGCCGAGGAACAGGGACTGCCCCACTGGAATGAATCGCCCATTATATCTCATTGTTTAGCTAAAGCAAAACCAATACGCCTTCTTTCATTTTCCACAAGTGGGAGGCATTCCTCAAAAGCTGTAAGGATGGAGTACAACAGGGAAGATAATTCCTCCATTTTTGATGATTTTTCCTCCCAATATTCCAATACCTCTAAAAGGTTACTAATTTTTGTCAAACCGACCATTTTAAAGTTCGGCTTCATTTTATGTGCCAATTGCCGAAAGGCTATCCAATCTTTTTGACGGACTAGCCCCTTCAAATTGGTGAATTCTTTTGCCGTTACGTTTAGAAAAATATCGAACATATTGGCGGCTTGTTCAATATCGCCCTGGTAAAAAAAAATTAGGAAATTGACATCTAAATCCCCATTAAACTTGAAGCCGTTGGCTTGGCAGAGGTTTTGGTCAATGACTTCCTTTTCGCTTACAGGGCTAGGAGGTGGGGAGCCATCCAGTAAATGGTTTTTTGAGGGAATCCGGGTAAGTGAGTTAATGCTATTCATAATTTTATTTTCGATTGTTAGGTGCAACTGACAAAGAGGGTGCAGGGAGTGATTTTTTGAAATGCGCCGGCCAGGAAATGAGGGGTGGAAAAGATTTCAGGCAGAAGACGCAAGCCATTTGGAAAAAGGTAACACGGGGATTTTTGCTTAAAGGGAGTTCATGATTCCAATCAAAAAATATCAGCATTATGTGACGGGCTACTGCCGTGTACTGATAGCAACCGGGAGTAGGCAGTCACTTTGAGTTGGAATCACTTCCTATCTTCTTCCAAAATTAAAGCATTCGTTAAGTCGGGGGAAGAATGAACTGTTGGGGAGAATTGCTTTCCATTAATTTTTCGTTTCCAAAAAAGGAAACTTCCGGCGCATCATCGGAAAAAATCGGAGCGTCGAACTTTTTTAAGAATGACAAAAAAGGGGCCAATTGTGACGTTAAGGGGCAATTATTTTTTGTTTACTGCTTTTTAGCCGCTGAAAAATATACGGGAGCTGATATTGGGAAAACCTGAAAATAATTCTTCCACCTCCCGGACTTTCAAATCCTTAAAATTTCCCTCAAATTTTCAAACTCCTTGTAGAATCGTTCGATTTCAGGTTAAATTAGTCCGATTATCGAAAGCAGAGAAAGGCTGAAAGCGCCCTTCGGTATATTTGCATCACAAGAAAAGAAAATAAACTCGCCTCCCCGTTTATAAAAAAATATTAAATCACTCATCACTTGTAAAATAGTTAAACCGCCAATCATCTTGAAATGATATTTGTTGAAAATTAGATTGTAAGGCTTCAAAATTTTTTAGGAGTCTTTTTGGTACTAGGCCGCATTTCGCCATATATTTCTCAGGTGGTTCAAGCAAATCCAATCAAAAATGTGTGCCATAGGTTGGAAGATTCGCTAGCGTTAGTGTTTGTAATAAAATAAGTCGTACATTTGTTCAAAAAACAAATGGAGACAA